>JBBFLP010000296.1:1566-3560 GCA_037478975.1 Armatimonadota bacterium | reverse complement strand
CGGGAAACACGCTGGAAGCACTCATGTGTGATACAATAGGTGCGTGACCGGTTACGCGTCCTTTCGAAGGAGGTCTGTCAGCGTGTCTCATCATTCACACCCGCGAAGGGGAGCCGCGCGGGGATTCACCCTCATCGAGCTCCTGGTTGTGATCGCCATCATCGCCATTCTGGCGGCCATCCTGTTCCCGGTCTTCGCCAATGCCCGGGAGCGGGGGCGGCAGACCATGTGCATCAGCAACCAGAAGCAGCTCTGGCTCTCGTTCCGTCAGTATATGGACGACAACAAGGGCCGGATGCCTTCAGTCAACTGGACCACGGACAAGCGCGCCCCGGACTGGGCAGGGACCATCGTGTTCCAGCCGGCGCAGCTGGAGCAGGGCAGCCTGTGGCCCTATGTGAAGAGCGATAAAGTCTATCTCTGCCCCACGGACAAGAACAAGAAGGCCACCAAGATCCGGGGGACGGAGGAGGACCAGCGCAAGTATCGCCTGTCCTATGCTGTCAACGAGAAGCTCCACTTCTTCAAGGTGGACGGGGCGTCAAAGGATCTTTCGCAGGTGCTTCTGATGATCCACGAGGCACGCGACTCCATCAACGACGGCTATTACGACTGGGACTACGCCGGAGTCCCGGACCTGGGCTCCAAGGTCCATTACGACGGCACCATCGTGTCCTATCTGGACGGGCACGCGAAGCGCCTCTCCTACGAGGCGATGGATCAGGAGCGCACAACGCGCGATCCCCAGATGCCGAACCGCTATCTCTGGGATATCTACTGATGAGCGGAACGCGGGGTTCTGAAGGTTCCAATCTCCGAGGGGGCACGGCAGTGCCCCCTCTTACGTTTGAACGCCTGTCTGTTCTGCGCCCCGCCCGAGGGCAGCAAGGGCGTTAGGGAGTGTCTTGACCCTCCACATATTCCCGCACGGTCCTCACCACCTGTTCGCGGACGGTGAAGAAGCTGGGTTTTCCCTGCGGCTGGTCCTTCTCTTCAGGGAATGTCCGGTTGGTCAACAGCACCACATAGGCCTTGGTGCGCTTGTCCAGCCAGAGAAATGTCCCGGTATATCCGGTGTGGCCGATCGCTCGCGTTTCGTCCGTGCCGTTCAACGCCGAAGCGTACGCCCCGGGCCCGTAGATGCCCCAGCCCAGACCTCTGGTCTCGCCGGTGGCTGACGGGGCAAGGTTCGACGTCATCCGGTGAACCGTACCGGGCTTCATCACCCGTATGCCGTCCAACTCTCCTCCCCGCAGGATCATCCGGCAGTAGCGCGAAAGATCCCGGGCTGTGGAGAACAGCCCGGCGTTGCCTGGCGAGTGCTCACTGGAGCCGTGATATCGCGCCAGGGGATCGTGAACGGTCCCTCTCAGAAGCGACCCGTCGGGAAGCCGCAGGGTGGGGGCGGTGCGCTCCATCTGCTGCGCATCGAGGGTATAGCGGGTGTCGGTCATCCCAAGGGGGAAATAGACCCGCCGGACCAGGAGATCTGCCATCCGCTCGCCCGATGCGTTTTCCACGACACGAGCCAGCACCTGCATATTCAGGCAGCTGTAGCGGATCCGGGTTCGCGGCGGGTAGGAGACGGGCAGTCCTGCGTAGTGGCGCAGTAGAGCGTCTGCCGGAGACTCCCCCGGCTGGCGTTTCTCGTCCACCCGCTGCCAGGTCTCGTACGCCTTCAGCCCGGATGTATGCGTCAGCAGGTCCAGGACCGTCACATTTTCCTTTCCTGCGGCGCCGAAGCCGGGGATGAAGTCCGCCACGCGGTCATCCAGCCTCAGGCGTCCGTCCTCCAGCAGCAGCATCGCCGCTGTGGAGGTTCCCACCACCTTCGAGACGGACGCCAGGTCATACACTGTGTGCAGCGTGACAGGCGGCGAGCCGGGTTGGCCGGTCAGCGTGCCGAATCCCCGGGCGAAGAGGATTTTGTCACCCTGTCCAACCACCAGAGCCGCGCCGGGGAAGGCGCCTTCACGGATGGCGTTTTCGATGAG
>JBBFLP010000296.1:0-1466 GCA_037478975.1 Armatimonadota bacterium | reverse complement strand
CCGCATAGGAAGGGTCGGAGCCCGGCGCGACGTGACAGTCCACCATTTCGTTCCAGCTGTAGAGTCCGAATCCATCTGCAACGCGGGCGGCCTGCTCACCATATGTCCGCGCCATTTCCAGAGCCGTGGTCTTACCCGCGATCAGATCCCGTCCCCACTCAGGATACGTCCGGTATGTCAGGATGACCTTCTGGCCGGAGTCCCTGCGGTACTCGTGCAGCAGGCGGATCTCTTCTTCTGTCAGAGGCCCGGTGGCGCGCAGCACCAGGATATCGGCGTGCCGCGCGGAGGACGGGTTGGCTCCCTGTCCGATCCTGTAGCCGATGGCGTGGGGATGCTGAGAGCCGAACTGGTAGGGAAGCTCGGTGGCGATCAACACATCAGGATACCGCTCCCGGATGCGGCGGCTGATCTCGCCCAGGCTGATATCCATGACCTGAGCGCGGAACTCCACATGATCCTCCACGGCGCGGGGGTGCCGGGCCTTGCCTTCTGCGTGGCCCCGGAGGTCGAAGATACCTTCATCGCAGATCCGTATGCCCGCCCAGTCCGGGATTGAGGTCCCCCACGCTTCGTTCAACTTCTGGATTGTCCCGTAGCGCGCCCGCAGCCAGAGGCGGAACATCTGCTCCGTCTCTGCATCGCAGCTTCCCTCCCAGTCCAGCTCCACTGTGGGAGCGATGACCGGGCGATCCCAGCCGTCCACTGTAACGTGCAGGAGTGCCCCGCTTTTTTTATAGCGGTCCAGGTAGTCTAGGCAGTAGCGCGCACTGGCCTCGATGACGGCCTCGTCCCAGGGGAGGGTGCGGTTCGGATTGCCGTCGCGGCCCCGGCCCATCCTGAGCTCGGCGCCGTACATCCGTTTCACGAGTTCACGGCGCTGAGCAGTCGTACCCAGGTCCAGCCCTGCCTTCGTGCCCAGCCAGGGCAGGATCTGCACGCCGGCTTCCCGTGCCAGACGGTGGCCCCGGTCAATGAGCCGCCAGTCGCCGTCCATCATCTGCGACCACTGATGATCCAGGAAAATGGTGTTGAAGCCCAGTGCGCGGAGCTTTCTCAGATCCTGCAGTATGGCCTGATCGGAGCTCTTCCACGGATCCCACCAGTGGGTGAAGAAGTATGCGCCGGTCAGGGGACCGCTCCCCGCCACCTGTATTGTGGCCGGGTGCGCTCCGGCCGATGCGATTACAGTGAGGACGATGGCCGCCACTCGGGTCATTTTGCGCCTCCTTAGACCGGACAAAACGAGATCTGCCTTGCAGGCGAGCAGTGCGAAAAACCCGCAACTTGCCCGCGGAACCGCCTCTTCCGTAGTATGCTCTAAAATGTACCAGAGCGAGCGCTCAGGCGTCTCGGCAGGGTGCCCCGGGAGCCCGGGGAAAGGGGGATTCGAAAGATGCGGTGGGCTGGAATTCTGTTTGCGGCTGTGCTGCTGTGCTGGGCGGCTGCTCCGCAGCCGGCCGTTT
>JBBFLP010000295.1:0-3565 GCA_037478975.1 Armatimonadota bacterium | reverse complement strand
AATCCTAGAGATAAGTCTTCATCCCGAGCGCTCCCTCGGTTCCTGCCGGGATGGCTCCGCGCGCGAATGAGCGGGCGTCGTTGTCCTCGAAACAGGGAGTCTCGTTGGTGCTGTCATTTGCGACAGCGAAGTTGTAGGCTTCTCCAAGACTCACCCGGCCGTCTCCGTCGGCGTCGGCGTTGACGCTCCCCGATCCGTCCGGTTTCTGGCCGCTGAGAGCCGCCATGATCCAGAAGGGGAACTCGTTGTAGAGCAGGTCCGGCCTGCGCGCCCGGCTGATCTGCACATCGTCGGCGGCGGACATCAGGACGCGGCTGGGGCCCGTCAGATCGTCCAGGAAGCCGCCGCTGAAGCACTGGGTCGCTATGAGGATCAGAGTCCCGCACTGCGAGACTTTGGCCACTTCGGCAGCGAAGTCGTCGTCGTACATCGGGCTGGACTGCCACAGCGAGAAGCTCTCGTCCACCCTCACGCAATCCACGCGATCCCCGTCCCGGTTTAGATCCACTCCAATGGAGTTCTCGCAGATGCGGTCCAGCAGTTCGTCGTCGTTGTCGTCAATGCGTCCGCCGTACAGTCCCGGCTCCAGTCCGCCGCTCCTCTGCGTCAGACATCCCCCGCCGTGGTCATTGATGTGGATGAACACGGTGTCCTTCGGGGTCACCACCCTCTGCAGGTCATCGAAGACCCGGCGGATATTGGCGCGTGAGGCCATGAAGTGCACCGGCATATCGCTCGCGCGCTTCCCTTCGCGCGTGTCATCCGGGACAAGACCATCGGCGTAGATCACCGTGATGTCGGATGGCTGGTAACCGTAACTGATGAGGATGTCGTACATCACGGTCAGGTCGTTCCAGTAGCGGATGTGGTTGCTGTCCACGCTCCCGCCCCCCGCGATGAGAACAGCGTACTTGCGGGCCGGGGTGAGTTGCTCCTTGGTGTAGCGCGCCACCCGGCGGATGCTGACGGATGGGGTCAGGGCGAGCGCGGCGGCCGGCCCGCGAATGGCGGCGGCACGCAGCACGCTGAGGTGGTCGGCCCGCTCGATCTCAAGCACTGCGGATGACGTCGCCAGCGAGGGGTGGTCTCCCTGTCCCGGTCTCCGCAGCATTCCCCGTGCCTTCACATGGTCGCCCCATTTCAACCCCTGCGGGCGGGGCCCCGTGATAGGAACGAAACAGCCGGATGGTAGCGGCAGGTTCACGGCCACCCGCTCCATATCGTCCACGATCATCGGGATGGAGCCGCCGTAGTAGTAGCCGGTGACCTCAACCTGCCTGCCAAGCAGCCGGCCCAGATCTGCTGTCCCTGGTTTGAGGGTCATGGTGACGGGCCGCAGGATCGCCGGGACTGCGGGAAGATCGCGAGCCAGGCACGCTGCGGGCTCTAGAGACAGAAAAACCTCCGGGACAAGCAGGATCCACAGCGCGCGAGCAAAGCGGAGACCCATCGTCACAGATTCCTTTCGTGTCTTGCAGGCGGAGGATGCGCACGGCCGGAGAATAATGTTCCGCCGCAGCGGGTGACACACAGCCGACCGTCCCGTGCTCTAATACTTTTGGGATATACTCCCGTTTGTCCGGCGAAGGCCGGAAGCGCGCAAGAGGCCGGTAGCCCCGTGACACGCCTTTTCAATCGAAGCTTGTGGACAGCTGCCCGCCTGCTGGCGGCGCTCCCTCCGCTACTACTGCTGATATTCGCCATTTTCCTTCTCCGCAGGGAGTTCCAGCACTCGCGCCCCGAAATCATCCGTCTTGTGACCGCGGAGATCTCCGCCGCCACCGGAATCGAGATAACGTTCTCCTCGGCCGACGCTTCCGTGCCGGGCAGGCTGAAGGTGGAGGATATCGCCCTCTCCCGGAAGGGTTTCGGCGAGATCGGGCGCGCCCGATCGGTCACTGTGCGCTACGACCTGGGAGAGCTCCTGCGGGATCCGAAAAACGCTTCGGCCCACGTGACATCCGTCTTTGTGGATCGTCCGGAGGTCACCGTCGAAAGGCGCCGCGATGGTACGATCAGTCTTGTGGAGGCATTCCGGCCGAAGAAACCCCGCCCGAAAGGCAAGCCGTTTAGCGGGATCGTGCGCGTTGCAGACGGCCGGGTGCGCTACATTGACCGCAGACCTCCGTCCGGGACCACCGCTCCTCTTGAGATCTACGGCCGGGGAGTGGACGGCACGCTGGATTTCCGGTCGGGAAACGGGGCTTACTGCACGGCGAGTATCCGCAGGACGGACGTTTCGGGTCGCGTCAGGCTGCAAGTGGCCTTCGACTACCGCAAACGCACCTCTCTGTCGGTGCGCACGGAGCGCCTCTCGCTGCCTTTCGTCAGCCGGTTCCTGCTGCCGCGCGGGACGCCGCCCGTTAAGGCAGGGGTCGCCGACGGGTCGCTTCTGGTGACGCATCAGGCGTCCGGCACGCACCTCTGGATATCGGGCAGGGTCCGGCAGGGAGAGATCACGCTCCCGGGAGGGCTGCCGCGCATCAGCAACATCGCCGGCACGGTGACCCTGGCGGACAGGGATCTGCTGACGTTCGATGGCTCGGGGCAGGCTGCCGGTTCCCCCTGGAGCGTGAAGGGGACGGTGGGTCCGCTCAGGCGTCCTCAAATGGTGGTGGAGGCATCCAGCTCTCGTGCGGACTACGCCGCAATGCTGCGTCTCCTTCCCCGTGCGAGCCTGTCTGAGGGAGTCGGTGTGCGAGGACGCGGCCCTGTGAGGGTGCGCGTTGCGGGTCCGGCGGCGGATCTGAGCATCGAGGGCGAAGCAGGGATTCCGGAAGCGGTCTGGCGCGGCAATCGCGCGCGGGACGTCCGGAGCAGCTTCCGCTTGGCGAAAGGTATTTTGTCCCTGCGCGCCGGCGGGGAGGTGGAGGGAGGCCGGGCAGAGGTCCGCCTGTCGGTGGATGTCTCCGGTGGCCAGAAGGGCGAATTGCAAACTGTCTTCCAGGGGATCCACGTCGCACGCCTGCTGGAGGCTGCGGGATACAGGGATGTCAGAGGCGCCGCTTCAGGAGAGGCGGCGTTGCGCTGGTCCCGTGCATCCACAGAGGGAAGGTTGACTCTGGATGTGGACCGGCCCCGCGCCTTTGGCCTTGAGGCTACTTCCCTGAGGGCGTCCGGGCAGCTGAGCGGGAAACGGCTGCTGCTGGATTCCCTGCTGATCTCCACGCGTTCCGGGTTTGTCAGCGCCGCGGGAAGCATTGGACTGGACGGGAGGGCGGATCTCTCAGCCGTAGCGGTAGGGATGCCCGTGCAGGAGCTCCTGGGGCCGTATACGCCGCCGGGTTCCGGCGGGATACTCGATGCGCGCGGCCGGATCTCCGGTCCCCTCACGGATCCTACCTTCGAGGGAGCCCTCCAGGGAATAGACCTCCGATGGGAGGGGCTTGAGCTGGACGGGGCGCTGGCAAGGCTGACCGCCAACCGCAATGTGGTGGACATCCAGGAGGCCAGGGTCTATCACGGCACCAGCGAGATAGCCCTGAGGGGGAGAATCCGAAACCCGCTGCAGGCTTCGAGGTCGTTCGACCTGTCCGCAACCATCCGGTCACTGGAGCTGGGGCAG
>JBBFLP010000294.1:0-3579 GCA_037478975.1 Armatimonadota bacterium | reverse complement strand
GGGGCGGTGAATGCCGCTCTGCTGGCCGCGGCCATTTTGGCGCTTACACGCCCCGACCTTCAAAGCAGGTTGGAAGAGCTCCGCGAAAACACAGCGCGCGAGGTGCAATCGTGTCCGGATCCTCGCACCGCCGGGTGAGAACAGTCGGCATTCTTGGAGGGGGACAGCTGGCCAGGATGCTGGCTCTGGCCGGCATTCCTCTGGGGCTGCGCTTCGTGTTCGCTTCACCTCAGCCGGGAGAATGCGCCTTCGAACTGGGCCGCGCCGTTGTAGCGGACTGGCGCAGCGTGGAGGCGGACCCCGGCGTTCTGGCGGAGGCGGATGTCGTCACGTGGGAGTTCGAGAACATCTCGCTGCGCGCCTTGCGGCGGCTGGAGAAGATCCTGCCGGTATTTCCCTCTCCGGAGATCCTGGCGGTCAAGCAGGACAGGCTCCGCGAGAAACAGGTCTTCTGCAGCCTGAACATCCCGACGGCGGACTTCGCGCCTGTGGATACCGCTGAGGACGCGAAAAAAGCTGCGGAGGTTCTTGGTCTGCCCCTTGTGCTCAAAACGCGGGCCCATGGATACGACGGTAAAGGCCAGGTGGTTGCACGGGATGTTTCGCATCTCGAAGAAGCCGTGTCGCGGGGAGGCCATCTTCTGGCGGAGCGGTTTGTGCCCTTCGACCGCGAACTTTCAGTGGTGGGCGTGAGAACGGCTGATGGATGCCACAGGTTCTATCCGGTGACGGAGAACATCCACAGAGAGGGGATCCTGAGGGTGTCCCGGTGCCGGCCGGACGATCCGAAATGGGATGAAGCGTCGGAGTATGTGCGGCGCCTCATGGACTACTTCGGCTATACGGGCGTGCTCGCCGTGGAATTCTTCGAAAAAGACGGGGGCCTCTTGGCGAACGAGTTTTCGCCCCGTGTTCACAACACCGGCCACTGGACCATTGAAGGTGCCGAGACCAGTCAGTTCGAGAATCACTTGCGGGCTGTGGTGGGGTGGGAGCCCGGCAGCACCGCTCCTGTCGCCTACGCCGCGATGGTGAACTGCATCGGGCACCTGCCGGCGCCGGAAGATGTCGTCCGGATTCCCGGCGCGCACCTGCACATCTACGGCAAGGCGATCCGGCCGCGCCGGAAGGTGGGGCATGTCACCGTCCGGGCCGACTCCCGGGCGGTACTGGAGGAGCGCCTGCAAGCGGTCGGCCGCCTGCTTGATGAGCCCGTATAGGCTGCCAGCACAGCAGTCGCTGCCATCAGACAAACAGAGGCCCGGGCGCTACAAGCACCCGGGCCTGATTAAAATGGTGGAGCTGAGCGGATTCGAACCGCCGACCTCTTCCGTGCGAAGGAAGCGCTCTCCCAACTGAGCCACAGCCCCAGAACTGCTGGCGGCCTCCCGCCCAGAAACATGTCATTTCCGCAAAGGGATGTGTCTCCTCAAGCGGGCCGCCGGCCGATGACTGACTGGCGGGATTCTACCGGAACCCCGCTCCAGCCATCTTTACGCCGACTATTATAGCACAGAGTCACCAGCCCGCCAGCAGCGGTTCTGCCGGGGCCTACTCGCCCTGCCCAAGGGTGAAGCCGGGCTCGCCGTCATAGCTATACAGGTTCTCCGTCTTGATGACGTCCAGACCTGCTTCCGTCAGGCACCCCAGAAGCTCCAGGCATTTGCGGTAACTGTCCGCGGGGCGGTCGAAGCGGAACCGGCACCGCCAGTGGTCCGTGCAGAAAGTCTCAGGCAGACCCTCGGGATACACCTTCACACCGCGGTTGGTGATCAGCGACAACTCGGTTCCGGGTGGAGTGGCGGCCAGCAGCCTGCTCGCAAGCGTCTCCGCATTCCGGCCCGCTTCATCCCAGAACAGGAAGACGTCTATCCCCACCAGCTCCCGGACTGAACCGGGCGGGCTGGAAAGCGAGACAGCCACCGGTGTATTCCGGTACTGCACCGGCGTCAGCAGACGCGGGTTCTTCCCGAGCCTTGCGATCACGGCGTCGGCGAACGCTGTGGTTCCGACTTCCTCAGTGCTCAGGCCCTCTCTGTAGATATCCGGGGTATGGATCCCGTCCTCAATGGCACAGAGCCAGGCGTTCTTGATGGTCTGCGCGGTGTCGCCCAGTCCCAGATGAACCAGCATCTGCGTTGCTGCGATCAACAGCCCGGATGGATTGGCCACACCCCGGCCCGCAATATCCGGAGCGGAGCCATGCACCGCCTCGAACATGGCCGCCTGCTCTCCGATGTTGGCTGACGCGGCAAGTCCGATGGAGCCTGTCAACTGAGCCGCAATGTCCGAAAGGATATCCCCGTACAGATTCAGAGTCACGATGACATCGAACGTCTCGGGGCTTGCCGCGAGACGAGCAGAGCCGATGTCAATGATCATGTGATCGCTTTCGATGTCCGGATAGTCCGCGGAGATCTCGTCGAACACGCGGTGAAACAGACCGTCCGTGAGCTTCATGATGTTGTCCTTTGTCATGCAGGTGACACGGCGGCGGCCAAAGGCTCGGGCATATTCGAAGGCGAAGCGGACGATCTTTTCGCATCCGGGGCGCGATACCAGCTTCAGAACCTGGGTAACCTCGGGAGTCTGCCGGTGCTCGATCCCGGCGTAGAGGTCCTCTTCATTCTCCCGGATGATCACCAGATTCATCCCGGGGTGAGGGGAGGCGATGAAGGGATTGTACGCCTTGCACGGCCTCACATTGGCGAACAGGTTCAAGGTCTTGCGGATGGTGACGTTGACGCTCTTGAAGCCCTTTCCCTGAGGAGTTGTCACCGGTCCTTTCAACAGACACCCCGCGGCCCGGATCTTGTCCCAGGCATCGGAGGGCACACCCGACGTGATGCCGCGGCGGTAGACGGTCTCGCCAAGCTCCACAAAATCGTAGTCCAGAGGAGCGCCGGCCGCATCGAGAATCCGCAGCACAGCTTCCGTGATCTCCGGCCCGATGCCATCGCCGGGCGCCACCACACACCGTTTCCTGTCGCTCACGGGTTTGTCAGTATCCTTTCGTCTAGAGAGTCCGGTTTGGCGGGACGAGGTGTACACTCTTTACCGGCCCCGCACCGAAAGCGAGAAACGCTCGCCAGCCGCTGCCTTGTTCCCGTCGAATGCAAAGAGGAATCCGGGGAACGTCAGCCGAGGAACCGTCGGCGTAGAGCTGCTTGGAGCAGAAGATCGGCCACCTTGGCAGTCTGACCGGTTTCGAGCGACTCGCGGAGCCTGCGCGTCAGCTGTACATGCTCCTCGTCAGGCTCCCACTTCAGTCCAGCCCGGCCGATGGCGGCCTTCAGATCCTCCGTCAGGAACGGGCTTTCCGGATCGGTGTAACGAAGCGCATCCGTCAGCTTAGCGCGGAACGAAGGATAGACTGAATCGAGGAATTCCAGATCCCGGTCGCTCAACGACTCCAGTCCGATGAGCTCCGGAGGGCAACCCAGAGAATATAGCGCGCAGGTGAAAGAGATGGCTCGCGGCAGGCTTACCCCGTCCAGTTCGCGCGCATATCCGAACAGCCCTATGTGGAGCTTGCGCGCCCGCCTTGGCGGAACGAATCTTGCCACTGCGTTGATGGAC
>JBBFLP010000293.1:0-3589 GCA_037478975.1 Armatimonadota bacterium | reverse complement strand
GCGTACTGGTCGCCAGGGACATACGGATCCACCCACCAGCTCCAGCTCTGATCCTCAGCCGGGTCCAGCACGGGCGGCTCCATAAGACGCCCGTCCGGGCGGACCGGGAAGCGCACCGGTCCCATCCCGACATCCGCTTCAAAGTAGTAGGTGTGCGGTCCGGGCGGCAACGTCATGCTCCGGGTGTAGAGCAACCCGTTTTTGTAATCGTCGGGGGTGATGCTGCCGGCTGGCTTCGCCGGGATCATGTCGTAACCCGTGTAAGGCCCGCTCGCGTCGGCGGTGTTGTTGATGAACACTTTGATGTAGTTCGGAGCGCGGCCCACCTTGGTGACCGGGTCGAACGACTGGAAGATGACCTGGAATGTGAATACCGTGGAGGTGGTTCCTCCGCAGGTCTCGATCAACCGCTCGATGACCGGTCCGCTGCCCACTTCGGGAATCGGCCTGTGGCTTGGATAGCGGAACGACGGGTTCACCGCCCGCTTGTAAGGCGAGATAGTGCCCAGGAACCACCCACCGCCGACGTGGCCGCTCGCGTTTTGCCCGAACGGGATGCCGCTCAGCAACGCGTGTACCACGGGATAGCGGGTGGAAGGATAGGGATACGCCCGCCCCGTGACACTGTTCAACAGATTCCAGAGCTGCGGCGGCTTCGGCTGCCCCGGCAGCCACGTCTGCGGCTCAACGCCCGGCAGATAGCTGTGCCGGTCCACAAAGCTGTAGGCATCAAAGCGCGTTGTGCTCTGATACCGCCCGCGGTTGTTCGGAGCCTGCCGCTCAGGATCGGGATCCGTGACGTTCTCCAGCAGCCGCGGCGTTCCCTCCCGGTAGGCCGGAGGGTTCTGCTCCGTCCACCACGGGTTGGCATAGGGATCATTCGGGTTGATATCTATCTGCGGCACCGGGCTGATCGGGTTGATGAAAGCGAAGTCGTCGTCATCCCGCCGGTGCAGGAACGAGTCGTCGGCAGCCGCGAAGAAATAGCGATGCTGGCCGACGGGCATCGCGATGTAGTTGTTCGGGAGCGTGGAGCGTGGGCCAGCATTCGGTTTATCAGACCGCTGCACCCATCCCAGGAATCCATTGTTCGGTTCGAACTTCAGCAGATAACCGACACCGAAGTCCGCGTTGTTGTCCAGCCGGGAATACGTGCTATCACTCGGCAGCTCTTTGTCCATGCCGAAGATCCGATACTCCGGCTCACCGTCATACTTGATATAGACGTGAGCTCCGGTTGCGCCCGGACGCCCGTCCGCCACGGGATTCCACGGCTTGGGTGGCTGGCCATCGGGATACGGATCCGTCCCCGCGCAGAAATAGCGCATACGGAACGCAAACGTGTTTGACGAGTTCCCTTCGTCCGGACGGCTCTGGTTGAACGGCACGAACTGCCGCCAGTCGGTCCTGCGCAGGAAGCCCAGGCCCAGGTCTTTCAGATACGACTCGACGATGAGCGGATCGTAGTACTTCTCCGGCGTCAGGCGATAGCGGTCGTCATTGGGATCGGCGCCGGCGGGGATGTTCGATGCGGTCTCGACGTTGACCTTGTTCGTCGGGATCTCCGGATATGCAAAGATCCGGTCCGCCCCCAGTCCTCCACCGCCGAATCGGGAGCTTGGCGCATCCATCGTGTAGACCACCCAGACGCGCATGTCCGCCTGTGGAAGCTGGGTTCCTAAGAAGATGGTGTTGGAATCCGGGTCGAAGGAGCCGCCTGTGTAGTAGTTGACTCCCTGGAGCGCCTCGTTGTCCCAGACGCCGAGGACATCTGTGATATAGGTGGCCGTCTGAGAGGGACGCGTCGGGTCATAGACGGGATTCAGGATGACCCGGTCGCGCCCGATGGCCCCGACAGCTTCGGTCTTCGACGGGTTGGCGAACCCGGACGACAGGACTCGTCCCTCAAGGCCCTGCTGATCATCCAGCCGGATCTCTCCGGTCTGAAAACGCCCGTAGAACTCCGACTCCGTGTCCGTGTTGATCTGAGCCACGAAGTCCTGGTAAACGATGTGATTCGCCACCCACGAGATGGGGTGCGCGCCCGGATTCGGCATATAGCGCAGACCGGGCACACTCCGGGGATCGTTGGCCAGGTTCAGACCGGCCGACCCGGAGACGCAGTAGCGAGTCCCGCCGTTTGCCGGCGTATTATTGGTGCCTTCATACCAGCCGGCGCACATCGGCACAGTGTAGGAGCGGGCCTGGTCATCCACGCCGGGAATCGGGAGCTCCGTGTACGAGAACGAACCGCCCGGCCCGTTCAGCAGAACCGGTCCCACATAATAGATCAGCTTGACGTTCCGGACGTGCAACGGCAAAGGCTGGGCAAGGGTAATGCGTCCCCGGTTCAGCCCGAGAGTATCGAACGAGCCCCTGCTACGGAATGGCGGGAAGGTGTTGCGGGCGTTGAAGTAATCGTTGCCCCATTCGTCGAAGACGCCAACCACACCGGCCACCGGCGAGGCGCGGGTGTAAAATGTGCGGCCGTCTCCGTAAGGATCCACCGGCACGAACGGCTCCACCACCCGGAATGCCCCCACCCGGACCAGTACGTTCTCCTGGAAGAGGTCGAACTTATATATCCGCCGGTAGACATACTGGACGTAAAGAGACCCGGCGAAGTCGTCTGGCAGCGCCTCCGACAGCTCAATAGTCACCGGATCTATACCGTTCTGGGTGCACGGGTCGAAGCTACCGAAATAGTTCGTCCCTCCACCGCCTTGCTCCGTGAACACGCCCAGCACCCGGACGATCGTCTCCACCTGCCCTGTATCCGGGTCTGTGGGGAGGAAACTGATCTGCGTGTCTCCCGGATTGGCAGGAACCTCCACGGTGCGGCGGTCGGCGAGCGGATTCGGATTCGGAGGATTCGGAATTCGCAGAGTCCGCCAGCCCTCAGCGTTGGCTCCGCTTCCCTGATTGCGCAGTCGGGAAGCAGGCTGCTCCTCAATGGGCCTCAGCGACCCGTCATCATTCAGCAGCGGGCTGTAGTTGTATCCTGCCGCTTGATACACTTCATAGGGCGTATCAACCGCCACCCACTGCGTCGGCAGCTTGAAGCGAAGGACATCGTAAGACTTGTTGGTCTGAAACTGGACGTAGACCACATCCCCTTCCGGCAAAGGATCAGGAAGTGGTTCCAGTAGCGTGATGACCCCCGTCGCGGGATCGAACGAACCGGTGGTCTCGCCGTCATAGTAGTAGTTCGTGCCCCTGCGGTCCGGATTCGTCCAGACACCCTTCACGTCAATCAGTTGGGGAGGCAGCGGAGGAACCTGACCGGCCTGACACGGCGGGTCCGGGTCGGGAAGCGGCACAGTCACGGTGTTCGAACCGGCCGTGGCGTTCACTTCCTGGAACTCCCCCACGATCACTTCTTCCGGCCCGCGCAGCCGGTACTGCTGAGCTGCCCACGGATAGCGATCCTGGTCATAGCGCCAGATGGTGTAGAAGTGGAAGATGGAGTTCTGCGTGCCCTCCGGCGGACGGATCAGATGGTCTCCCAGAGACTGAGCAGCCGCAGGCCGCAAAGCGGCCACGGTCCACAGCGCCGCGACCGCCAGCGCCAGGGCGCCACAGCGTGCCA
>JBBFLP010000292.1:0-3602 GCA_037478975.1 Armatimonadota bacterium | reverse complement strand
GGGGTTGGTGAAAGTGGGCGGCACGGGGGTGGCAATGAAAGGCCCGCGTCTGGACGAGGAGCTGCCTCCAGCACGCCCTGTGATCGGCCAGATGGGCGCGCGGGTGGAGCGCACTGTTGAGGTCCGCCTCCCGGACGATCTGCACCACCGCCTGCTGGTGCTACGCAAGCACGCTCCCACGCCGCACTATCTGCCGCGTCCATGGTCGAAGATCCGCAGGACGGGGAAGGCCTAGCCGCTTACGGGAGCACCGTCTCGAAGGGCGCCCCCCGAAGGTGCGTTCCGGGAGCAATTTCCCGGAACACCAGGACTGCCGTCCAGCTCGCCCAAGCGCTCCCGGAGGCGCCGCCGCCCGGTGAGTCTGGACGGCATAGAGGGGCAGGCAGGAAGCGGGCTCCTGCTACCTGGTACTGGCCCTTTCGGACTATCCTACTGCGTGAAGCAGTAGGTGTCCACGTCCAGTACCCAGCCCACCAGCGGCCACATGATGCCCACCACGAAATCGCCCAGAAGCAACCCCAGGAAGAACTGAAGGGCCACGCGGTAGGCCTTCAGCCCGCCCAGCCGGAACGCCAGAACCTTTGCGCACCAGGCGATGAACATCGGGAACCAGAGCGTTCCCATCGTCCAACTGGTGCTCACGGCGAACCCCAGCGGGTGGAACGGCCACCAGGCGAACCGGAGGGTCGCGAAGTACAGGAACCAGGCGAACAGCATCCCCCACCCGATGGCCAGACCGCGGGCCGCATCCGGCCCCGTGGGGGATTCCACCCACTGGACCACCTGATTGGCGAACGCCTCCCTTCCGTACATATGCGCAAACCCCGCCATCCCCACCTCGGCGCCCCGCTCATACGCGAAATGCAGGTAGATCCAGAATCCGCTGATGAGCGCGGCCAGCGACGCCAGCGCGATGGCGGCGCCCATGTAGCGCTGCGTGACGCCGCTGCGGTCGGCGATGCGCATTCCGTCCAGCTGATAAGCGATCGGCTGGCTGTCGTAGGCGCGGTTGAACCACCAGAACCAGGAGAGGCCGTTCAGGTCCGAGCGGGGGAACGCCGTGCTTCCCAGAACGTCCACCAGGGCAACCTGAGGCCCCATCCCGTACAGCTCGTGCGAGGGCGGCCCGAACTCGGCGTGAATCCGGGCGATGGCCAGGATCATCAGGAAGTAAAGCAGCACCCCCACCACCGCCACCCACACCCGGATGCCGATCAGATGGAAAAACAACATCAGAGCGGCCGTTCCCAGGATCACCCCCAGTACCGCCGTGCGGTAGCGCACCGGACCGCTCTCCTCCTCCGGGCCCGGTGTTCCCTTGATAGCCGATCTCAGCACGCTGGCCAGATGCCGGCGGCCCGACCACAGGGCGAACAGGGCGATCATGTAGTAAGCCCCCAGCGCCTGATGGTCCGCATAGGGGAAGCCCGGGTCGCCAGTGTACCCGAAACCGGCAAGGACGATCCGGAGCACCCGCCACATGGCGTAGAAGAACCAGCACGAGAACAGAGTATTCAGCGGGAGCAGGAAACCCAGCCCGATGGCAAACGGATAGAACGAGACGTATGTCGTGCCCATCGAGTTCCACGGGCTGGAGACGAAGTATGAGCTGACATCGGTCATCTTGACCGGAATGAATGGCAGGGTGGGATACAGCTGGTGCATCCCGTTCAGAAACGTGATGCCGCCGGCGATGGCAAAGCCCAGCCACATCAGCCGGCTGTTCAGCAGGCGGTCGGAGGGGTCCGTCAGCTGGAGCGGCAGAGTGACGATGGGGAAGGTCAGCCGGTCGTGGCGCATCCATTGCACCCGGACGATGGTGTTGATGCAGAACATCACGAACAGCATCACCAGGATCACCACGCTCCAGACCCCGAGCGGCAGCAGCCATGGTTTCAGGTTCCGCCAATCGTACATCGTGCTGTGGCCCCGGTACCAGGCTTCCAGCGCCACGGGATCCCGGACGGTGATCCACTCCGGGACGTAAGGCCAGATGATCTCCCGCCACTGGTTCTCCGGGGAGGCCATCCGGAACGGGTAGGTCATCATCGGGGGCAGGACGGCCACGAAGTCGAAGCTCATGATGGCGGTGGAGATGACCAGCATCACGTAGACCACCAGCAGCTCGCCCTGAGAAAACGCACGCTCCGGCCACCTGCGCGCGAGCATGCGGTTGGCGACGGTGAGGATCAGCAAGAATAGAACGCAGTTAGCGAACAGTGAAAGCGTGGATGGGAAGGGACCCACGCCTTTGCGTCCCTGCTCCATGTAGAGCAGGAAATAGACATTGATGGGGACGAGCGCAAGCCCGGTCAGGACCGGACGCCAGCGCCGCAACCAGTTGGCGGAGGATGTATCCTGCGAGATCGTAAGCTGCCCCACTGCGAAGGAGATGCCGTTCTGGAACTACTCCACCCGGCCGCGATTTCCTTCTTTCCTCATCCGCTGGAGGAGCCGTGTACGGCAGTCTGAGTCATCCACCGCTCAGGCTGCAGCCACCCCTACGATGGTCGAGGTAGCGCGCCGACAGGTGCGCGTATCGAGACCACACGATGCTGTTCGAGGTTTCGACGCGTCCGGCTTTGCCGGACGGCTCAACCGGCGTAGGGGCTGTTTAGGGAACACGGCCCCGGAACACCGGGATACCGGGAAGCCGGCGAAAGCCGCCCGGCTTCTTGTCATCCTGAGCCCGGCGAAGGATCCCGTTTCGGGCTGCCACCGTGTGCCGTGTTGCGCGGCGATAACCTCACCCGGACAGGGGGCCTCGCAGAGATCTGATGCTGCAGCAGACCTAGCACTGACCCGGGTAGGGGCTCAACAACACTTCGCTCTCCGCGTACACGGTGTCTTCGTCAGCCACGATCACGTTCACCGAATACAGTTGATTGCCTGACGGGTCCACCAGGCACCCAACGCCCGCGAACCGCCGCTCTGGGTACGCGAAGACCACTAGGCCTTCGCGAACTAGGAGATCCTTGAGGTCTTCTGCAGACAGCTCCTCCAGGCCGTCGCTTGAGAAAAAGAAAGTCAGGACGGTGACCCCGTCCTCAGCCCAGCACTCCGCCCGGTAGGGTCTGCCATCGGTCATTTCCCCTTCCGCGAAGCCGATATCAACATACGGCCGCTCACTCGTTTTCGTGAACTGCGGGGTGTGATTCGATCTGTCCGGTCTTGGATAAGTCATTTCGTGTCCTCCACTCAGACCGTACCACGCCCGACTGTCGAATCCTGTCAGGTCAACCGGTGTTGCAAGAAATTGTCGTGAGGTATTGCGACGGGTGCGGCGCCGGTGGAGTAGCGCGCCCCAGGCGCGCGCATCGAGAAGGCGCGTTGCAGGGTGAGGTTTCGACGCGTCCGGCTTCGCCGGACGGCTCAACCGGCGTGGGCGAAGCTTCCGGGAACAGATCCCGGAACACCACGTTCTGGTCAGCTGACGATGCTGCGCCCAACCTGACCATCGTATCCTTCTCTCGCATTTGCATTGCCCGTTCCCGCCGAAAAGACGGAAAAAACCCTATTGGCGGGGCCGGCGCCGGGATCCCTTGCGCTCCCCGCCTCAGACGCGATCAACCACGGGGGACGCAGGAACCGCGCAATGGCAA
>JBBFLP010000291.1:0-3616 GCA_037478975.1 Armatimonadota bacterium | reverse complement strand
GATGCGGATTTCCGGGTGGAGGATCTCGAACTGGATGCAGGCGGCTGCGCGCGGTTCACGCTTGCACGGGGCGGCCACCGTGTCCCGGTGGCGCTGCGGGTCCCCGGTGAGTTCCACGCCCTGAACGCGGCAGCTGCCGTGGCCGCGGCCGCGCGATTCGGAATCACCCTGGAGGAGGCGGCGGGGGCGCTTTCGCAGTACGAAGGTTTCGACAGGCGCTCACGGGTGGTGCAGGCTCCGGGTGGCTGGACGGTCTTCGACGACACATATAACGCCAGCCCGGATGCGATGGCGGGGGCGCTGCGCGGACTGGCCGCCATGAAAGCCGAAGGCCGCAAGATCGCCGTGCTGGGCGATATGCGCGAGCTGGGGGAAGCCTGCCGGGCAGAGCATGAGCGGATCGGGCGTACCGTTGCCGAAGCCGACCCCGCGATGCTGGTGACCGTGGGCGAGGATTCGCGCATCATCCAGCAGGCTGCGGTGCAAGGCGGCTACGTGGGGGAAATCCATCATTTCACCGCCAGTGTGGAGGCGGCGGAGTTTCTGGCCGGGGAGGCCCGGCCGGGGGATCTGATCCTCGTGAAGGGCTCGCGTGCCCTGGAGATGGAGCGTGTCGTTGAACGTCTGGTCGGATAGCGCTGCGGCAACGGGGGCGCTTGCGGCGTTTCTGGTCACGCTGGTGCTGATGCCTCCGGGCATCCGCTGGCTGCGCCATTTGAACTTCGGACAAAACGTGCGGGAAGATGGCCCCGAAGCGCACCGCAGCAAGGCCGGCACACCCACGATGGGAGGGGTTCTCTTTATCCCTCCGGGTGTGGCGGCGGCAGTTTGGGTTGCCTCGCGGGGAGGAGAGGGGGCGGGCGCATACTCTCTGCTGGCTGGGCTTTTCACCCTCGGGGGCCTCGGCATCGGCTGGCTGGACGACTACCGTTCCATCAAGCGAGGGAAGTCCCTGGGCTTGAAGGCAAGGGAGAAGCTGGTTCTTCAGTTCGCCCTTTCGGCGCTGTTCCTTGCGGGCATTCGTCTTCTTCACCCTGTGTTAGGCTCGTTTCCCAGCAACGCCGCGTTGAGCCTGTATTCCGGAGGATGGGAGAGCTTCGTTCTGGCGCTCATCGCCTGCGTGTGGCTCATCAATGCCGCCAACATCGCTGACGGTCTGGACGGGCTGGCGGCGGGGCAGGGGATCGTGGCCATCATCTCCATTGTGCTGTTTGCCTCTGTCACCCGGCCGTTTTCCCCGGCCCTGCACCTGGCTCCACTGGCGATGACCGGCGCCCTGCTGGCGTTTCTGTGCTTCAATGCTCCTCCCGCGCGGGTCTTCATGGGCGACGCCGGATCCATCGCGCTGGGTTGTTTTATCGCCGGCTTCGGGCTGCTGCTTGTGCCTCTCTGGGCGCTGGCTCTGGCGACGGCCGTCTGGTCGCTGGAGGCGCTCTCCGTGGTGCTACAGGTGGTGTATTTCAAGCTCACCGGCGGCAAGCGCATCTTCCGGATGGCTCCCATCCACCACCACTTCGAGCTCTGCGGATGGCCGGAGTCTCACGTGACAATGAGGTTCATCGCGGCAAGCGTGCTGCTGGGGATATTGCTCCCTATGGCCGTCAAAGGGTGGCTGGGCCCGTGAGCGCCCTCCCGGGCAATCGCATACTGGTGCTGGGCTACGGCGTCTCCGGCCGTGCGGTGGCCGAGGCCGCGCGGCAGCTCGGGTGCTCCATCCACGTCTATGACGATGCCTTCGGGGCCGATGGAAAAGCGGCATCCGCCGGTCTGGTGGGACAGCCAGTTGGGATCGAGGACCTTTCCACCTTGCCGCTTGATCTCTGCGTTGCCAGCCCCGGCATCCCCCCGGAGCATCCAGCCTTACAGATTCTGCGAAGCCGTGGAGTGCCTGTCATCGGTGAGATCGAATTCGGTTTCCTGCTGTGCCGCGCGCCGGTGGCGGCTGTCACGGGCACGAACGGCAAGTCCACCACCACTGTTCTGGCCGGCCGGATGCTTCAAGCGTCCGGGCGGCGGTGTTTCATCGGTGGCAACCTCAGCGCGGAAGGTTATGACCTGCCCTTCGTCACGGCGGTGATGCAGGCGGGGCCGGAAGACGTCATTGTGGCCGAAGTCTCCAGCTTTCAGCTGGAGCTCTGCTTCACGTTCCGGCCGAAGACGGCGGCGCTCCTCAACATCTCCGAGGATCACCTGAATCGCTATTCCAGCCTGGAGGAGTACGCTGAAGCCAAGATGCGGATTTTCCAGGCGCAGACACGCGATGATTTCGCCGTCCTTGGCGCAGACTGCCCGGAGGTGCGGCGGCTGGCGGACCGGGTCGCGTCCCGGGTTCTGCGGTTCTCGGTACGGGAAGAGGTGCAGGAAGGCGCGTTTCTGAGGGGGGATGAGCTGGTGCTGCGGCTGGACGGGCGCGAGGATGTGTTCGCCCGCACCGGAGAGACGGCGCTCTGGGCGCCTTATGACCGGCTGAACCTGCTGGCCGGCGCGTGCGTGGCCGCTGCGATGGGAGCAACAGTGCAGGGGATCCGCCAGGCTGCGCTGAGCTTCAAGGGTCTTCCGCATCGTCTGGAGGACTGCGGTGTGGTAGGAGGGGTGCGCTGGATCAACAGCTCCATGTGCACCAACCCGGAGGCTGGCGCCGAGGCCGCGCGCGCGGTTGCCGGGAGGTCTCCTCTGGTGCTCATCGCCGGCGGCGCTCAGAAAGAGTGCGATTATGCGGACTGGGGCAGGGTTGTGGCGGAGTGCGCCCGGACTGTGATACTCGTGGGACGGGACCGCGAGGTGCTGAGGAAAGCTCTGGAGGACGCAGGCCGCCGGGATGCGCTGGAATCCGGGACTCTGGCTGAAGCGATGGAGATCGCCCGCGCCACGGCGAGACCGGGAGATGCCGTGCTGCTTGCGCCGGCTATGGCCAGCTTCGATGAGTTCTCCGATTTCCGCCATCGTGGCCGCGTGTTCCGGGAGATTGTGGAGAGATATCGCAGGGAGGCGGAGCCATGAGACCCAGGGAGGGGTCCCCTGATGCTATGGTGCTGGTGGTTTACGGAGTGCTGGCTCTCCTGGGAACCTTCTTCATGGCCAGCGCCAGCTATGCGTCTGCGGCTCGCAACCTGGGGACGCCATACTACTTCGTCATCCGGCATCTCCTCTTTCTGGCGGTCTCCGGGGCTGTATTCTTCTTTCTCTGCCGCTTCCGGGAGCCACTCTGGCGCGCCGTAGGGTTGCCGGCGTTCGGGCTGCTCCTTGCCGTCAACGCCTGGACGGCGGTCTACGGGGTGGAGGCCAATGGGGCGCGGCGCTGGCTCAAGTTCGGCCCTGTGACACTGCAGCCGTCGGAGTTCCTTAAGGTGGCGCTGGTTCTGGCCCTGGCTTTCTGGCTTTCCTCGCAGGCAGGTAACGTCCGGAGGTTCTGGCCCGGCTTCGGGGTGGCGATGCTGATGACCTTGCTGGCGGCCGCAATGGTGGTGGCGCAGAGCGACCTGGGAACCGCCCTGGTCATCCTGGGTGCAGGCATGACCGTCATCTTTTGCGCCGGGGCGCACTTACGGCACGTTTTCCTGGCGCTGGCCGGGATGAGCGCGGTTGTGGCGGTGCTTATCCGCGTGCAGCCTTATCG
>JBBFLP010000290.1:2206-3624 GCA_037478975.1 Armatimonadota bacterium | reverse complement strand
CTGACCGGCTGAGGCTCGGCCACGACGGTAATGCCGTCGCTAGAGGCTTCCGGGCCGTAGTATCCCTGATAGTTCCGCGCCCGGACGGTGACATAGTAGGTTCTGCCTGGCTCCAGCGACAGGCCGTGCCGTGTGACACGTGTTGCCAGTCCCGCGTCCGTCCAGTTTGCCGCGTCGCCTGACCCGGGAGCCGTGCCGATGCAGTATTGATAGTTGTCAATCCCCGTCTCATTATCCAACGCGCTCCAGCAGGCGGTAAGCTGAGTGCGGACGGGAGTCTCGGCTCCGGTATCCGTCACGACCGGGGGTGTTGGCCGGGTTCCATCGAAGTAGTTCAGATACCAGTCGTCGAAGATGACGATGCTGCTGGAAACCGGGTTCACCCCGCGCACATTGGCCGAAAGCACCAGGCTGATCCCGGACTGGACGTGTCCCACCCATTGCCAGTCTATGGTTGACCACCCCCCGTTCGGAAGGTCGAAATACGCGGAAAATGACTGGGTCTTCACCGGTTTGCCATCCACCAGCCAGCTTACCGTGCAGTCGGCTCCGTCCCCGCCGTAGTTCAGTTCATCCCACAGATACACGTGGCCCCGCAGCGAGAGCACGTAGTAGCCTGCCGGCATCGGGACGAATTGCCCCAGAGTCCCCGTGGACACTCCGCCGTGGGTGTAGAGCATCATCGCCTTCGCGCGTTCGTAGGTGCCTCCCGGGAAGTCCGGCGCGGAAGGAGTTGGCGCCCCGGTCACGCGGAACTCGCCCGTCCGGAACCACCCCGGGCCGGGATCCTGGCTGGCGTAGGGTCCTGCCTGCTCGAACCCTCCATTGACCAGAAGGTTGGGACGTGCGGCGGGGGGGCTGATATCCAGGGAGCAGTTATCGAAGGCGGCAATGCCCATCGGTCCGCTGCGTCCCTCCGCCTGAGCCAGGATGGTGACCTTGACCTCGTTTGCCACGTAACCGGTCCAGACGAGCATCAGAGGGGTCCACTGCTTCTGCGGCCAGCTCACCTTCTCGGAGCGCACCGCAAGACCATCCACCCAGAGGGTCACCCTGACGCCACTCTCGCGGAACGGATTGTCCGGCGGTGTGTAGACCCACGCCTGGCATCCGAACGTGACAGTCTGCTCTCCGGGGGCGCTGACGCGCACCGTCTGCTCGGCGGTTCCCGACAGGACGGCTCCAGCGGCTGTCTTCATCAGGCCTTTCTTACCGGAGTAGGGTTCCAACCCTTCCGGAGCGCCGGGGCCGAAGACTTCCAGATTGAAGTTTCCCTGCCAGACAGGTCCGTAGTTGTTGCTGCCCACCGGTCCGGCCAGTTCGAAGTCGCCGTTGACCAGAAGGTTTGCCGCGCCCGCAGGCCAGGCGCAGAGGAAAGCAAGGATGGCGAGCGCGAGCCCAGACCACGCTCTCATCGT
>JBBFLP010000290.1:0-2106 GCA_037478975.1 Armatimonadota bacterium | reverse complement strand
CCCACGCGCCCGTCCAGGAACGTCACATTCGCCTTGCCATCGTGCCGGTTCGTGGTGGTATCCGTGAACACGAACGCAGGATCGTTGAGGGGAGTCGGGCTGTCGTCATAGCGCTTGGCCTCATCCACCAGAAGGATGGTGCGGGAAGGATTCGGATACAGTGAGATGGGGATCCCGTCGAACTCGGCGCGCATCACCAGAGAGTTGTCATAGTAGCCTTTTGCGGCCACCCAAGTGCAGTATGCATTGATGGAGTAGCTCCAGGGAGGCGGTTGCTGCTTTTCCACCCGGGTCAGGGAAGGGCACTGGTCAATGGCGCGCGCCTTGGTGTAGGCGATGATGCCGTTCGGAGTGGGCTCCCAGGTCCCGGTGCGGTTGGTGAAATAGGCCTGAAAGGGAGGGATCCTGTTGGAGTTGTCGTCGGCATACATCAGAAATGCAAGCCCCAGTTGCTTCATATTGTTGATGCACGCGGTCTGACGGGCGCGCTCCCGGGCGCGGGCGAACACAGGGAACAGGATGGCGGCCAGAATCGCGATGATGGCGATGACCACCAGAAGTTCGATCAGCGTGAAGCCCGAGGTGCGGCCGCACCGCAGACGCGGCAGACGCGGGATGCAGGCATTTCTTCGCATGGCAGTCTCCGTTGCGGAACGCGCGGGAAAGCGGGTTCGCAGGCTCGGCTTCCCGCGCGGCAGATTTCCATCATTCTACAACATTCCGCAGGAGTCTGCAATCAAAATAACTCTCTCAAGTGTGGGGGGGAACCAGGTCAGTTCCCTGCACCGTTTCCCAACATTGAAGAGGTCATGAGCGACGCCATTATCCAGATGACGCCGGCCGGCCTGTACTGCCCGGATGGCGATTTCCACATAGATCCCTGGCTTCCGGTGGCGCGTGCGGTCATCACTCACGCGCATTCGGATCATGCGAGGTCCGGAATGGGCGCATATCTCTGTTCGCGCCCCTCGGAGCCTCTGCTCCGGGCCCGTCTGGGACCGGACATCCGCATCGAGAGCAGGGGTTACGGGGAGCCCGTGACCCTCGGGGCGGTCAGAGTATCCCTGCATCCCGCCGGACACGTGGCCGGGTCTTCCCAGATCCGCATCGAGCGCCGGGGGCAGGTGGCTGTCGCCGCCGGGGATTACCGTCTGCACCCGGACTCCACCTGTGCGCCGTTCGAGCCGCTCCGCTGCCATCACTTCGTGATGGAGTCCACGTTCGGGTTGCCCGTTTACCGCTGGCGGCCGCCATCGGAAGTCTTCGACGAGATCAACGCGTGGTGGCGGGCAAATCGCGATGCCGGACGGGTGAGCGTCCTGTTCGCCTACGCTCTGGGGAAGGCGCAGAGGGTGCTGGCCGGTGTTGACCCCTCCATCGGGCCCATCGTCTGCCACGGGGCTGTGGTCCGGATGAACCAGGCGTGCACGGAGGCCGGAGTGCAGCTGCCACCCTTCCGCACGGTGTCCGAGGTTTCCCGGGAGGAGCTCGCGGGAGCGCTGGTCGTTGCGCCTCCGTCTGCGGCGGGCAGCCCGTGGATGCGCCGCTTTGCCGAAGCGTCCACCGCTATGGCGTCGGGCTGGATGCAGATTCGCGGGGCGCGGCGCAGGAGGGCGGTGGACCGGGGGTTCGTCCTGAGCGACCACGCGGACTGGGACGGACTGAATCAGGCAGTGCGCCTGAGCGGTGCGGACAGGGTCTGGGTCACCCACGGGCACAGTGAAGCCCTGGCGCGGTGGCTGCGTGAGCAGGGGCTGGATGCAATGGCCATTCAGACCCGGTTCGAGGGCGAGACCGCCGAAGAGGGTCTGCGGGAAGAGGGAGAAGAAACGCTGTGAGCCCGTGGCTGATAGCTCTGGCGATGGCCGGGGGGCTGGCGGCGCTGACGGCTGGAGCGGAGTTGCTGGTGCGGGGCGCTTCCCGGCTGGCGCGCGCTGCCGGTGTCTCCCCGCTGGTTATAGGCCTGACCGTGGTGGCATTCGGCACCAGCGCTCCGGAAATCGCGGTCACGGTGGGAGCCGCCATCACGGGAGAAGCGGAGATCGCGCTGGGAAACGTCGTGGGGAGCAACATCTTCAACGTGCTGGCCGTGCTGGGTTTTTCGGC
>JBBFLP010000289.1:0-3641 GCA_037478975.1 Armatimonadota bacterium | reverse complement strand
TCGGAGCGATGATGCGATACATCGAGCGCGCTGCGTTGTCCTGGACCGCCACCTTATTGTTGGGATCGGTGACATCCGTCTGCCACAGCAGCGGACCGTTGGAGCCCGGCGTCCAGAGCCCGATGCCCGCCTCGAAGTCCTCGGTGAAGTACTGGGCGGAGGCCGGCAGCGCGGCGCAAACAACGAGCGCTGCCGCCAGTATGGCGAAGCATCTCTTCATTGTCTCTTTTCTCCTTTCTTGCTTGCCCTGCCCGGGCCGGAGGACGGAAATCGTGCGCCCTGCTTGCCCGGACACAGCAATTTTATCACGCATGACCCCTCAGGAATTCAGTGGGATCTCAGAATCTGTTCAACTTTCCGGGCGCCGGCCGCCGAACACCGCGAAGTGGAGCCACTTGTAGTAGCAATCCACGTCCCGGAAGCCGCACTCGCGAAGCCACCGGAGTTGATCGTCCAGCGTGGAAAGCCTGTCCAGTTTTGTGCGCTTCAGTGCCGCCTGCAGATCCGCTTCGTCCACGCCCAGCTCGCGGGTCCGGCCGATCCACACCTCCCTGTAAGTCTGGAACAGAGAGGGGGTGGGGGCCTCGATGTGGTCGGCGTTGATGAATGCGCCGCCCGGTTGCAGAGAGTGGAAGACCTTCTGGAATAGACGGCGCTTCTCCTCAGCCTCCAGGTGATGGATGGAGAGGGCGCTCACGATCATATCGTACCGTCCGGGCAGCTCCTGCGTGTTGTAATCCAGCTCCAGAATGGAGACTTTCTCTGCTGCGTGCCGGAACCGCTGCCGGGCTTTCCGCAGCATCTCCGGTGAGATGTCCACCAGGGTGAGAGACGCCTGCGAGTAGCGCTGAAGCACGAAAGACGCAAGCAGTCCGGTGCCGCTCCCCAGATCCAGTACCCGGATTGCCCGTTCCGGCTCGAACGGGGCCATCGCGACGGCCGTCCGGTAGAACTCCTCGAAGCAGGGAACCAGCAGCCGCCGCGAACTATCGTAGTTCGCGGCGGCCTGATCGAAAGATGCGCGGACTTTTCCGCTTTTCTCCGCGCTGCTCACTCTCCTACAGGTTTCGTCACGTTCAAGGGGTGTCCACGTCCCACTGATAGGGGATGGTGGTCTGCTCGCGGTAGAGCTGCTCGTAGCTGATGCGCGCCGCGTGCTGGTCGCAGTATACGATGGTGGTGCCGTCGTAGTGCGTCACGGCCGGCCGGTCCCAGTTGTTGTTCTTCCAGAGATACAGTCCGTCATTGATGCCACCGGGCTGTCCTGCCACCGCCGGCCCGCGGGACTCGTGGATCATCAGCATCACCTTGGCCGGATCCCGCGAGGCAAGCGCAGCGTCCAGCTTCACCAGGTGCAGCACGCCGTTGATGCTGTAGGAGAGCTTGTAGTCTCTGGGCGTTCCCACCACGTCCATGGCCGGCTTATTCTTGTCGGACGGGCACAGATACACCTTCTCGGACTTCACATACGGCCAGAGCTGTCCCTGTTCCGGGTAAGCCGGCTTGCGCGTCCCCGTGGAGCCGCACCAGTCATTCTGGGTGCCGAAATACTCCTTCGCAAGGCTGGGCATACGCCCGTTGTTGTCGTCCACGTACATCCTGACGGACAGGGCAAGCTGCTTCAGGTTGGAGAGGCACATCGCGGTCCTTCCCCTCTCGCGCGCCTGTGCGAACACGGGGAACAGGATGGCCGCCAGGATGGCGATGATGGCGATGACCACCAGCAGCTCGATCAGGGTGAACCCCCGGGTTTTGGATGCAGGCTTCATTGGCTGAATGCGTCCTTCTGCGGCGTTTTGCCGCCATTTGAGGAATGAGATGCTCTGCATCTAGCATACCATGACCCTGGCGCTGCTGTGAACCCGTGCGACGGACCGTGGGAATGGCCAGGCTTGTAAAGCCTTCTGCCCTGGCGGGAGAAAGCTTGGATGGGGGGAACCCGATCTCCCGAAAACTTATTCCGGGTCCCCCTACGGTGTTTGAGCCGTCCGCCGGAGGCGGGCGAGTCGAAACCACAGGTTGGAACATTTCCACCCTCTGGTTCGTCTCTCGGATAATCCTTGACGTTCTGAGTAACAACCATTGTTCCGCCGGTCAGTGGGCTTCGAAGGAACAAGTAACGTACCAGGTATTCCTGTCTTCATCTCCGTGTGGGAGGACCAGGAGTGTCTGACCACGTTGCGGAGCTTCTATGACGGAGTCAACGTCAACGGTGGGAAGTTCGATCCTGTGGATTACCTCTTCTTCCTCCAGCAGCCTTATACGGAGGAGAATATGTATCCCTTCCATTTACTCAAGGCTGCGGTGGCTGGGGTGACACAATAAGGGGGATTGTTATGGGCAAGTGGTGTTACCTTCTGATCTGCGTCTGCCTTGTGGTCATATTTCCACGGTCCTCTGTGGAAAGCAGCGGCACTTACAATCCTTACGCTGATAGATGGTCCTATGGTCTGTACGTCACTCACAACGTGGAGGGGTGGGGAACACGAGGTGTATTCGGTGTCTGGACTACTTCCCTTGATGGTTACGACGACTGGGATGGTCTTCATTCGGAGCGCCCATTTACTCGTTTGGGCACATATCACTCGCCTGAGGAGGATGGCTGGGCAGGGCCTGCGGGGTTTTATGCGTCTGACTTCCGGGCGCCTCTGGTCAACTACGGGGAATCCAAGACCTGGCGAATCTGGTTGTGGAACAGTCCTGACTTGCCGCTGGAGAGTGTGCAGCAGCGGGTTCTGACTAGCGGGGATCCTCCTCCTGCGGATCATCGTGTGACATTGAGACTGGTGGCGAAGCCTGCGGGGATTACGGGTGGTCCGCCGGTGGGCACCGTGTGGGATCTGATGGCTACCCCCCGTGTGGAGTTTTATCTTCCCACGTATCGGACGACGGATGGCAAACAGGGTTATCTGTTGGAGCTGACGGCCACGCTGGTGCCTGAGCCTGCCTCTCTTCTCGTCCTTGCGGCCGGGCTGGCCGGGATGGGAGCTGTGATGCGCAGGCGGCGGTGAGGTCTCGATACGCGCGCCTGCGGCGCGCTACTCGACCGGCGTAGGGGCGGGACGGCGGAGTCTACCCCCGGATTCAGCAGCTGGCTTGCCGTCGATGCTCCTTCGGGCTACGAGAAACCCCGGCCAATCGGTTACAGGTAGTGAAAGGGGCCGGTCCCCAGAGACCGGCCCCTTCTCGATTTGCTGGACTGGCCGGAAAAGTTCACTGAACAGCGGCGAGTGCCGCGTCGTAGTCCGGCTCGGCGGTCACTTCTGGAACATACTGGACGTGCTTCAGAATCCCGTCCGGGCCCACCACGAACACCGCCCGTGCCTCCAGCCGCAGAGGTTCCAGCAGGGTTCCGTAGGCCAGGCCGAAGCTTGCGTCCCGGTGGTCCGACGCCGTCTCGATCCGGTCCGTCCCTTTCTCACTGCAGAAGCGCGCCTGCGCGAAGGGCAGGTCCATACTAACGGTCAGCACCTTTACGTTCTCGGGCAGTGACTCCACCGCCTTGTTGAAGCGCAGCGTCTGCATCTCACAGACCGGTGTATCCAGAGAGGGAACCACGCTGAGGATGAGCGTCTTGCCCGCATAATCCGCCAGCGTCACATCACGCAGTCCGTCGGGAGTGCGCTGGTGGAGCCGAAAGT
>JBBFLP010000288.1:1500-3677 GCA_037478975.1 Armatimonadota bacterium | reverse complement strand
TTTCCTGCGATCGGCCTGCCGGGCCGTGGGTCCCATCGCGAAATGGGGCCATTCAGCTTCCTCCGGGGGGATACGGGAGACATCCACACAGGACGGATCCAGAGCCCACATCAGGGAGGTCTCGACACGCCCCGCGTGGTCGCCGCCGCTCTTGCCGTCCCCGTCGAATCCGGGCTGGTTGGCCTCGAAATCCGGCAAGGAATACAGGCGCGTCCCCACGTGCGGACGCACCAGATCCACCATACGGTTCAGATCATTCCAGTTCGGGCCGTAGTGACCGGTCAGCAGGATGGCCGCGTGGAACCCCATGGAGTCGGCGGTGCGGATGTGGTACAGCACGTTGCGGAAATGCTGCCACGGCGGAAGCGAAGTGAGCCATTTGCGCTCCACCTGCCCGACGTGATTGTGCGCCCAGAACGCCGAGCCGCTGCACTCGTGAATATGCCAGAAGTCCGGCGGCGCCACGATACCGCCGTAGCGCCGGGCTGCCTTGCACGCCACGCCGTGCGCCTTGAGGGCATCCAGCCCCAGGGCGTTCTGAGGACCGTGAGGCTCGCACAGACCATAGGTGAAATAGACCACCGGGCACTCCTGGAACGCCTCCTCCAGCTGGTCCGGGAACATCCGCTCCCAGCGCACTTCCCTCATCGCTGTCTGACTCCTTTGCCGGACATTGCTTCGCACCCACTTTAGCGCATTTTGAGCCATACTGCGCTGGTCCGGACGGCGAGCTGGACGGCGGGAGACCTGCGGCGATGTCTTATTACTCTCACCTGGATGAAAAATGGATGGCCCTGCGCGAGTGGCTTGACCTGAAGCGCGAGCATGGCGCAGCGGCTGACACACTATCACAGGAAGTGCAACGGGAGCTGGAACGGCTGACAGCCCTTGTCCAGAAGGCGGAGCCAGATGCGGAACTTCTGCGCCGGGAGCCGGATGATCTGGAAGCCATCCGGGCGCTGAGGCCGGATGGCCCGCGGAAGCTGGATCCCCTGCCGGATGCCGAGGAGCTGGAGGATCGCATTCTGGGAGCCTGGCTTGGACGCGGCGCAGGCTGCACCCTTGGGGTGCCGGTAGAAGGGTTTTCAAGAGAGGAGATTCGCGCGGCCGCGGCCGCGCTGGACCAGCCGTATCCGCTGGAGGGCTACTGGACGTGCCTGCCCAAGCCCACACTCTATCACAGCACCTATAACGGCCTGCCATACCGCCGCTTCCTGCGGGATGAGATGATCTTCATGATGCCCGACGACGACCTGCTGTACACGCTGCTCGGGCTATTGATCCTGGAGGAGTATGGGCCCGTCTTCACTCCGGAAGATGTGGGCAGAGCGTGGCTGCGTTATGTGCCTTTCGCGTGCACCGCAGAGAAACACGCTCTGGATAATCTCCGGCGCGGCCTGAAGCCGCCGGAGACGGCCTATGCCAACAACCCGGATGGAGAGTATCTGGGAGCCGACATCCGCGCTGACCCGTGGGGATACGCCTGCGCAGGGCTACCGGAGCTCGCTGCAGAGATGGCCTGGCGGGATGCCCGTGTCAGCCACACGCGGAACGGCCTCTACGGGGCGATGTACTACGCGGCGCTCATCGCAAGCGTTCTCGCGACCGGAGACATCCGTGAGTCCATCCGCGTTGCGTTGACCGAAATCCCGGCGGAATGCCGGCTGGCTATCGCGCTGCGGGAAACGTTAGGATGGTGCTCGGAGCTTCGCGACCTTGACAGCGTGCTGGACCGGATCTTCGCCGCGCACAGAGGGATGCATATCGGGCACACCATCAACAACGCCGCGCTTGTGACGGCGGTGCTTGAGCTGGAGTCCCCCTCATTCGAAAGGATCATTACCCGTGCGGTGATGGCCGGTATGGACACGGACTGCAACGGGGCGACGGCGGGCTCCATCGCGGGGGCGGCCTGGGGAGCGAGCCGCCTGCCGGAGCGCTGGATCTCTCCGCTCGGCAGCATCCACCGCTCCTACCTGAACGGGCTGGACGTATGGGACTCCCGGGACATCGCAACAAGGTTTGTGCGCGCAGCGCTCCGTATCCGCCGGGAGGCGCTGAACGGAAACAGCAAAGGCCCGCAAAATCCAGAAGGAAAGGAGAACACCTCTACCCGATGAGCAAACTGCCCTTCGGGGAGCTTCCCCCGTACCGGAAGAGAACATTCGTGCCGCCCG
>JBBFLP010000288.1:0-1400 GCA_037478975.1 Armatimonadota bacterium | reverse complement strand
TACACGGAGCATCCACTCCGCCCGGAGCTCCCGCGGGATCGCTACTTTGTCCTGGATCGCGAGACCGAGACCCAGGTCCGTCTGTTCCGGCAGGAGAACATCCCGTTGCAGACCGAGGAGACGCGCCTGGGGCAGCAATACCAGAAGCTGTCCGGGTCGCTGACGGTCGAGTTCCAGGGACGCGAACAGACGCTGGTCCAGATGGCGAAATACCTGGAGGAGCCGGACCGCGAGCTCAGGCGCGAAGCCTGGGAGCTGACCGCCCGCCGCAGGCTGCAGGAAGCGGATGAGTTCGAGTCCATCTTCGACCGGCTGCTGGAGATCAGGAACACTATCGCCCGCAACGCTGGCTTCGAGAGTTACGTGGAGTATGCGTTTCTGGACCGCGGCAGGTTCGACTACACCCCCTGGGACTGTCTGGACTTCCATGAAGCCATTGAGCAGGAGGTGCTGCCGCTGGCGCGGGAGCTTCAGGAGCGCCGCCGGAAAGAGATGGGCCTGGAGTCCCTGCGTCCGTGGGATCTTGCGGCGGACCCCAAAGGCCGTCCTCCCCTCAGGCCATTCCAGGATGCTCAGGAGTTGGAGGAGAAGGCCGAACGAGTACTATCCAGGCTGGACGCCGGGCTTGGCAGAGACTTCCGCACGATGCGCGAGCTTCGCCTGCTGGACCTAGATAACCGGAAGGGCAAGGCGCCGGGAGGGTATCAGTCCACTCTTTCCGAAGCGCGGCTGCCGTTCATCTTTATGAACGCGGTGGGGCTTCAGCGGGATGTGGAGACCATCCTTCACGAGGCCGGGCACGCGTTCCATGCCCTGGCTACGCGCGAGGAAGACCTGCACCCGTACCGCCACGCTCCGCTGGAGTTCGCGGAGGTGGCGTCCATGAGTATGGAGCTACTGGGAAGCGCCTTTCTGGAGGAGTTCTATCCCTCGCCAGAGGAGGCTGCCCGCGCGCGCCGCGCTCATCTGGAGGGCATCGTGACCTTCTTCCCGTGGATGGCGGTGGTGGATGCGTTCCAGCACTGGATCTACACGCATCCTGAGCATAGGCGGGAGGAGCGCGCGGAGGCGTTCGACGCGTTGATGGTGCGGTTCGGCGGCGACGTGGACTGGCGTGGCTTCGAGGAGGTCCGCAGACAGACGTGGCACCGGCAGCTGCACATTTTCCTCTCGCCCTTCTACTATGTGGAATACGGGATCGCTCAACTGGGAGCGCTTCAGGTTTGGCGGAACTGGAAGCGGCAAGGCAGGGAGGCACTTGAGGCGTACCGGCGGGCGCTTGCCCTGGGCGGAAGCCGGCCATTACCGGAGCTGTTCCGGGCGGCCGGCGCCGAATTCCGGTTCGATGCGCCCACCATCCGGCCGTTGATGGAAATGATCCAGGCGGAGCTGGCTGAACT
>JBBFLP010000287.1:0-3690 GCA_037478975.1 Armatimonadota bacterium | reverse complement strand
CCGACAAGCTCCTGACCCTCTTCACACGAGAGTTCGGGAAGATCTCCGCCATCGCAAAAGGAGCCCGCCGGGCGCAAAGCCGGCTGGTGGGAGCTACCGAACCGCTGGTGTATCTGAGAGCCCAGCTCGCCACCGGACGGAATCTGGACATCCTGACCGAAGCCTCGCTCAAGCACCCGTTCAGCGGTCTCAGGGAAAGCCCGGAGCGCATCGAGGGAGCCCTGTACGCCGCCGAGGTGACCGATGCCCTTCTGGACGAACGCCAGAGCGCCCCGGAGCTCTTCGACCTGCTCCTTTCCACTCTGTATCTGCTGGAAGGAGACGCGCCACCGGCCGTGGTGGTGCGGCGGTTCGAGGCACAGGCACTGGATGCTGCGGGCTACACTCCGGAGTTGCGCCGGTGCGTGGTCTGCAGCGCGGGGCGGCCGCAGGACCGCGGTGCGGTGTTCTGCGCCAGTCTGGGAGGCATTCTCTGCTCGCGCTGCCGCGCCGGGCGGGAGGAGCTCATCGCCGCGACGGCCGAGTCCCTGAATACTCTGGAGCAGCTGCTGCAGCTTCCGGCGCACGCCGTGGCGGCCTTCCAGATCCCACCGGGAGAGGATACCCGCGTCAGGAGCATTCTGCGTGCTCATCTGGAACACCACGTGGAGCGGCAGATCCGATCCTCTCCTCCGTGAAGCACAGCGCTTTGCAGCTTGTCTGTACGTGGGTGCGGGCTCCGGAAGAGGCTCCGGAGCCCGTCTTGCTTACCCAGGGGTCCGTCGTGCGTGCGGAAACTGCTTACTTGCGGGGAGCCGCCGGCTTTTCCGGCCTGCCCTGCGCACCGGCCGGCCGTTCACGCCGCTGGCCCATCTCGGCCTGGCGCTTCTTGCGCTGCTCCTCCATCCACTGCTGCTGCTTCTTTTTCTGCTCGGGAGTCAGCACCTTGTCGACCTCGGCCTGACGGGCCTGCATGAGATCCTTCATCTTGGTACGGCGCTGCTCGGGAGTCAGATTTGCTTCGCGCAGCTCCATCGCCTTCTTGCGGTATTTTTCGTCTATGGCGTCAAGCTGCTTCCTCTGCTGCGCGGTCACGCCGATGGCCTTGTACATCTCCTCACGGCGAGCTCCCCAGTCGCGCATTCCCGGACCGGGCCGCTGCCCCGGCGCCGGCTTGGAGACCGCCTGCCCGCTCTGGCTCTTAGCCGGAGCTTTCGAGGCGCCGGACTGGGCTTCGAGGCCCGTCACCTGCCAGGCCAGCATTGCGGCGGGCAGCGCCGCCAGCATAAGGATCCTGCTTATTCGCATCTTGCTGCCTCCTGCGACCATCCAAGACTTCGCGGACTAGCCGATTTCCACCCTGTTAGACGCGGCCCGGCCTCCGGCTTTAACACTTGCGGCGCAAAAAACCGGAACAAAAAACGCCCGGGCCGGGGCAGACAGCCCCGGCCCGCATTCTCTGCGCACCACTCCAGCGCCGCGATCAGCTGGCCCCGCGCTTTGCCTTCAGGTATTCGTCTATGGCAATGGCGCCCCTGCGGCCCGCGCCCATCGCTGTGATGACCGTCGCCGCCCCCGTGGCCACATCGCCTCCCGCGAACACACCCGGGATGGATGTCGCGCCCGTCTGTTCATCCACCACAATGCCTCCCCACTTCTCCACCGCAAGGCCCTCCGTCGTCTGACGGATAAGGGGATTGGGCGTCTGTCCGACGGCGATGATGGCGGTGTCCACCTCCATCTCGAACTCGCTCCCGGGCACCGGATGCGGCCGGCGGCGTCCGCTTTCGTCGGGCTCACCCAGCTCCATCCGGATGCAGCGCATCCTCTGAAGCCAGCCGTTCTCGTCCCCGATGAACTCCACAGGGTTTGTCAGGAGTTGGAACTTCACGCCCTCTTCCTCGGCGTGGTGCAGCTCCTCGGCCCGGGCGGGCATCTCCTCCCGGGAGCGCCGGTAGACGATGGTCACCTCCTCCGCGCCGAGCCGCAGCGCCGTCCGGGCGGCGTCCATCGCGGTGTTCCCTGCGCCGATGACCGCGCAGCGGCGCGGCCGCTTCAGCGGAGTGCCTTCCACCGGGAAATCCTTCGCATTCATAAGATTCACACGGGTCAGGAACTCGTTCGCGGCGTAGACGCCGTTCAGCTCCTCGCCCGGGATGTTCAGGAAAACCGGAGCGCCCGCGCCCGTGCCGATGAAGACCGCATCAAAACCGCTGTCCAGCAGCTGCTGGATGGTGAATGTGCGCCCCACGACCGTGTTAGTGTAGAACTCAACCCCCATCCGGCGGATGCTCTCGATCTGGGCATCCAGAATGCTGCGCGGCAGCCGGAACTCCGGGATGCCGTATCGCAGCACCCCGCCCAGCTCGTGTAGCGCCTCGAACACGCAGACACGGTAGCCCTTGGCGGCCAGGTCGCCAGCGCACGTCAGGCCGGCCGGCCCCGCCCCGACCACCGCCACTCGCTGAGCATCCGGCGCGGGTTGCGGACGGTCTCCGTTCTGCGGCAGGTGCTCCCGCGCCCAGTCGGCCACAAAGCGCTCCAGGCGCCCGATGGCCACCGGACCGTTCACCTTGGCCATCACGCAGTACTTCTCGCACTGCTCTTCCTGCGGACAGACCCGCCCGCAGATGGCCGCCAGCGCGTTGGCCTGCGCCACAACTTCAGCCGCTTCCTTGAAGCGGCGCTCGGCCACCAGCTGAATGAACGCCGGGATGTCAATGTTGACGGGACACCCCCGGACGCAGGGCTTGTTCTTGCAGGCCAGGCACCGGGTGGCCTCCTCGACCGCCATCTCCTCCGTGTAGCCGAGGGCCACCTCCCCGAAGTTGCGGGCCCGGGCCTGCGGATCCTGCTCGGGCATCGGCGTCCGGGGTTTTCGCTCACGCTTTGCCACTTCGAGCCTCCAGCGCCACCCGCTCCTCCTCCCGGTAGATGCTCTTGCGCGCGCGCAGGGTGTCCCAGTCCACCAGGTGGCCGTCGAACTCCGGGCCGTCCACACAGGTGAACTTCGCCTCACCCCCCACCGTAACGCGGCAGCCCCCGCACATTCCGGTCCCGTCCACCATCACGGGATCCAGGCTCACAGTGGTGGGAATGCCCTTCTCCTTCGTCATCCGGCAGACGGCGTGCATCATGGGGAGCGGCCCGATCGCATAGCAGTGATCTACCTGCTCGCGCTCCGCAAGCCCGGCCAGGGCATCCGTCACCAGCCCTTTTGCGCCGTAGGAACCGTCATCCGTCATCACGATGAGCTCGTCCGAGGCCTCGCGCATCTCCCGCTCCAGGATCAGCAGATCCTTCGTCCGGGCCCCTATGATGCCCACAACGCGGTTCCCCGCCTCTTTCAGGGCGCGCGCCACGGGCAGCATCACCGCAATACCGACCCCTCCGCCCACGCAGGCCACCGTCCCGAACCGGCGGATGTCGCTCGGGGTCCCGAGCGGCCCCACCAGATCCTTGACCAGCTGCCCCGGCTCCAGAGCGCCCAGCTCCCGCGTGGTGGCTCCTACTTCCTGGAAGATGATGGTGATCGCGCCCTCAGCGCGGTCTGCGTGGGAGATGGTGAGCGGAATGCGCTCCGAGTGCTCCATAGGCCGGATCAGCAGGAACTGCCCGGGCCGCGCGCTGGCCGCTACCAGCGGCGCGCGGATGATCATCCTCACCACGCTGCCTGAGAGCCGCTCCTTCTCCAGGATCTCGAACCGGTAG
>JBBFLP010000286.1:0-3737 GCA_037478975.1 Armatimonadota bacterium | reverse complement strand
TCGTGGAACTCATCGGTCGTGACTCCAGTCTTCGCCATCACGAATGCCCGCGTCGTCTTGCCGGACCGCATCGAGCTCGGCTGGACTGTGCTGTGCCGGGACGGACGCATCCTGAATGCCGGCCCTGCCGCCGGCGTGCCGCTGCCTGGAGATGCCCTCGTGGAGGATGCCCGGGGAGCTCTGCTTGCTCCCGGCTTCGTGGATCTGCACATCCACGGCTGCGGCGAGCATCTGGTGGACGACGGCCCGGCGGCGCTGGAAGCATTGAGCTCCCTTCTGCCGCGCTACGGCGTCACAACGTTTCTTCCCGCAGTCCTTCCCCGCCCGACCGGGGAGGATGCTTTGTTCGTTGCTGAACTCGCATCTGCGCGCCCGCGGGGAGCGCAGGTCGCCGGGTTGCTCCTTGAAGGGCCCTTTCTGAGCATCACGGGGGCTCTGCCGCAGGAGGCGCTCGGCGCGCCTGATCTGCGGCGGGTCCGCCAGCTGAAGGAGGCTGCGGCTTCGCTTCCGGCGGTGTTCGCCGTCTCACCGGAGTTCCCCGGACTGCGCGACCTGCTCCCGGAAATGACCGGAGGCGGGATTCCGGCGTTCATCACCCACACCCGCGCAGGCGTCGAAGATACACAGACCGCAATAGAACTCGGAGCAAGACACGCCACGCACTTCTATGATGTGTTCTACGCCCCGCCTGAGACCGATCCCGGGGTCCGGCCAGCCGGTGCAGTGGAGGCGATTCTGGCCGATGAGCGGGTCTCCGTGGATTTCATTGTGGACGGGGAGCACGTACATCCGGTGGTGGTGAAGATGGCTCTGCGCTGCAAGGGGCCCGGCCGGGTGTGCCTGATTACGGATGCCAACCGGGGAGCGGGGCTTCCTCCGGGACGGTACGATTTCGGCGGGCGGACGGTGGAGTTCGCGCATCCGGGCGCTCCGGCGCGCTTCACGGACGAACATCCGGAGCTCGCCGGAGGCCTGGCGGGCAGCGGTCTGACGATGGACGGGGCGGTCAGGAATGCCGTCCGTCTGCTCGGGGTGGATACGGCGCAGGCCATCCGGATGGCGTCCACCAACCCTGCCGCTGTGCTGGGTCTGCAGACCGAGACCGGCCGCATCGAGCCGGGCCTGAGTGCGGATCTCGTTCTGCTGGACGATGACCTGACGCCCCTGAAGACGTGGGTCGCGGGCAAATGCGTCTATGATAAAGCGCAGGGCTTAGACATTATTTGACAGAAAGGGCTGGATGCAGTGAGCGATTTCCGGTTCAACCCAGCGCCGTTCATCCCGTTTCTGGATATGGAAGCGGTGGAGCGCGCCCGCCGAATCCGGCGGGAGGATATCACGAAGCACCCGAATCCGGATTACCGCATTCAGGTGTTCCCGGACAGCGAGATCGAGTTCCGCTGGCTGACGGACATGTTCCACCGGATCAAGACCAGCGCCGATGAGGGCCGCACGTGCGTTCTCATCACGCCGCAGCCGTATCGGCGCTACAGCCTGCTGGCTCATCTCATAAACCTGTTCAGGGTGGACTGCCGCCACCTGCACACCTTCAACATGGACGAGTATGCCAGCGACGACGGGAGGATCGCTCCGGAAGACTGGCCGTGGGCGTTTCATTACACGATGCTGAATTTCTTCTGGGCCCGCATAGACCCGGAGCTTCGCCCGCCCAGAGAGCAGATCCACGGCCTCTCCAACGAAAACCTGGCGGACTACGGGAAGATGCTGGAGGACCTGGGCGGGGCGGACTGCTGCTACAGCGGGCCGGGATGGACGGGGCATCTTGCGTTCATCGAACCGGACGCGCCCGAGTTCGACGCGGACCTTGAGGAGTGGAAAACGATGGGGCCCCGCATCGTCACGCTCAGCCCGTTCACCATCGCCCAGAACTCGCTTCACGGGAGCGTGGGGATGAGCGGGGATCTCTGGGCGGTGCCGCCGAAGGCGGCGACGATCGGACCTGCCCAGGTCATCGCCGCAAAGCACCGGATAGATATTCACAGCATCACGATAGACGGGTCGCAGGCGTCCTGGCAACGGCTCATCACGCGCCTTTGTCTTCACGGGCCGGTGACGCCGAAGGTGCCGACATCGCTCCTTCAGACGCTCCGCACGGATGTCTGGGTGTCCGAGAGCATCGCCCGCGACATCGAGCCCATGTGGGACAAGTGCTACTGACCTGCCAGGTGAGCACAAGCCTCTCGCACAATGAGGGAAAAGCTGTTGCGCCTGTGTCTGCAGGGATTGCAGCTAGAAGCGGCACACGCCCGGCGGCCTGAGAGCGTACCGGCCCTCTCCCTCTGTGGGAGCGGGTCGGGGTGAGGGATAATCTGCTACCTCGGTGTCCCGCGAATGTCTTTCCCCGGCACACGCCCTCTACGGTGGTTGAGCCGCCCGGCGAAGGCGGACGAGTCGAGACCATCTTCCAGTACGTGGCCTCGATACGCGCGCCTGCGGCGCGGTACAGGACCAGCGTAGAGGAGTCTCGCCAGGGCGAAACGTCGGAACCTGACCCGCGAAGGGGAGGGCTGCCCTGTCAAAAATACCTGTTTTGCGACTTGCCGCTTGACGGGCTCGTAGCCACAGTGCTATCTTATATTCGCAAATTCGGGCTAATGGAGCAACGTCTCCAGCGTCTGAAAAGAAGCTCGGAAGACTTTCACAAGGGAGGTAAATCGCCCATGAAACGCGTGTTGTTGCTTGCCGCCGTTCTGGCGGCGATTCTGGCCCAGCCGGCCGGAGCCTGGATCGCCATCGGACAGACCGCTGATACTGGCGGTGTGCTCTTCTATCAGGCGCAGTGGGGAGAACTCACAGCCGAGCTGTTCGATCGGAATACAGGGACTTCCCCTCTCTTTTCCTGGTATTATCCCGCGCAGGTGGAAGCGGCTCTGGGTGGTGAGTTTCAGATTCTCTTCAAGAGCTATGCTGACCCGTCTCCATCCGGTTGGTGGGGAGGATGGGAAATGCTCTATAACACCCCTCCCGCGGGGCCGTGGCTGCTTCTGGGTGACGTAACATCGGTCACATATGAAGAGGTATCACCCGGTGTGGTCAACTTCGCGGCTCAACTGTTGAGCAACTCGGACGTGCGCCTGCCGGACAACAGCTTTAGACGGCTGAGTGAGTTCGGTATGACCAATGAGTTCCGGCTCACCGGAACCCTCGTTTACCAGCCGGGTGTTAGCGGCGGTAAGCCTGATGGCCAGTTCTTCCAGGGCCCCATGGTTCTCTCTGTCAAACCCATTCCTGAGCCTGTCTTCTTCCAGATGGGCGCGCTGATGGGACTGAGCGGACTGGGACTGCTCCGCCTGCGCCGCAAGGCGTAAGCGAGCCATCCGCGTTCGGCATCATTTCTCCGGGCCGCCCCTAGAGGCGGCCCGTTTTCTTCTACGCTGGTTGAGCCGCCCGCCGCAGCCGGGCGAGTCGAAACCACATCCTGCAGGGCGTGGTCTCGATACGCGCGCCTGCGGCGCGCTCCTGGACCAGCGTAGTGGGGTTTGGGCCGAGGTTTTAGCGTGGCCCAATGTTAGAGGTCGTCCCGCGATATGTGCCCGGGCGGCTTCCTGCAGGGAATGAACACACTGCGACTAGATGCGGCCCTATTCCTGCCCCTTCCCGTTTCCGTCGGGAAGTGGTAGGATGGGTGGTGATGGACGACAGGCACGTGCCCAGGAACAAACGGGCGGCATTCCTGAGGCTACTGCGATATCTGCGGCCGCACAGCGCCGCGCTGG
>JBBFLP010000285.1:0-3737 GCA_037478975.1 Armatimonadota bacterium | reverse complement strand
CAAGTGCGGCTTACGGCGATCTCTGCGGGAACGGGCTTCGGACACGTGTTCGTATTTACCGCTCCGCAGTCCAACTGCATCGCCTTTCATCCAGAAAAGGACGGGGGGGTCGCCATCGGAGCCGATGGAGCTGGTGCCATCTGCCAGATCCGGAGTTCGGACGCAGGATTCATTCTGGTGGGAACAGTGGAAAACCCGGATCAGGTGATCCAGGTCAACGCTCGCCCTCTCCGAAGGGCGGCAATACTGAGGGACGGAGACACTCTGCACATCGGAGATGCGGTCTTCCTCTTCGAGACCTCTCTGACGCTGGATCCCTCGCTGCGCGGACGGGATCTTACTGAAGAGCAGGGAATGGCACGAGTGTATGAGGCGCTCAAGGCGCTGGCGCGTGGAATCGGTGTGGGCCGGGAAGCCCGCCAGCATCATCACGGAGCTGGCCGCCGGTGATCTACGGCATCGGCACCGACATTCTGGAAATCGAGCGGATGCGCTCGTTTCTTGAGCGAGGCCAGCGCTTTGTTGACCGGCTATTCACCCGGCGCGAACAGGAGCTGGCATCCGGCAAAGGCGATGCGGCGGCGTTCTTCGCCGGGCGCTTCGCCGCGAAGGAGGCGATTGCCAAGGCTCTGGGCCCGCCGCTCGGTTGGCACGAGGTAGAGGTTCTGGCGGACTCTTCCGGGCGGCCTGTGGCCGTGCTGCACGGCAGGGCGGCGCGGGCGGGCGAAGGAGCAAGGGTTCTGGTGAGCATCTCTCATTCGCGAAGCCACGCGGTGGCGACGGCAGTGGTGGAGCGGTGCTGAGGACGCTGCCGGGCGAAGGGTATACTGACGCGGGGAGAGGTGGGAATGTTCACTCTGTGGAACACAGGTTCTGCGCGGTCCGCCGGGCAAGCGGTCCCGGAAGATAACAAGGGCCCGGAGGGACGGCACCCAGGCACGGAGGCAAAACGGCAATGAGGGTTCTGAGCGCCGAAGAGATGCGCGACATGGACCGGCGCGCGTTCGAGGAGTACGGGATCACCGGGGTCCAGCTGATGGAGATGGCCGGCCGCGCCGTCGCGCTGGTGGCGGACCACATCCTGCAGGGACGACTGACGGGAGAGCTTCCGGCCCACCCGTCGCCCGTGTTGACCTGGCTGGATGATCTGTCCCGCGGCCGGGCTAGCTTGCCGGCGCGCTCGGGACTCCGGGTGTGCGCCGTCTGCGGCACCGGCAACAACGGCGGAGATGGCTTTGTGGCGGCCCGCCATCTGGCAAACTGGGGTTACGACTGCACCATCTTCGTTGCGGGCGACCCGGGACGCCTGCAGGGCGAGGCGCGGCTAAACTACGAAGCGCTGGTCCGCCGGGGGCTGCCCGTAATTGACGTCCCCGAGGTCTCCGAGCTGCGGGCGTTGGAGCAGGCGGACCTGATCATTGACGCTCTTCTGGGCACAGGCATCCGCGGCGAGGTGATGGAGCGCATCAGCGAGGTGATGGACATCATCAACTCGGCGGAGGCGCCCGTGCTGTCCGTGGATATCCCCTCCGGCATCAATGCCGATACAGGAGAGGTGTGCGGCAATGCGGTGGTAGCCGATGTCACGGTGACGTTCGCCGCGCCCAAGACGGGCCTCTTGCTGTACCCGGGAGCGGACTTCGCCGGAGCCATCACCGTGGCGGACATCGGCATCCCGGCACCTCTGATGGATCTGCGCGCGCCCGCGGGCAAACACATCATTGATGGAGCGATGGTCTCCGAACTGATCCCGGAGCGGGAGAGCGACTCGCACAAGGGCAACCACGGACACGCCCTGCTCGTTGCGGGATCCCCCGGCATGACCGGAGCCGCGGAGATGGCGGGGCGCGCCTGCGTGCTCAGCGGGGCAGGATTGACGACGGTGGCCTGTCCCCGCGGAGTGCACGCGACGCTGGCGGCGAAGTTCACAGAGGTGATGACCCTTCCCCTCGGCCAGCCATCGGAGGTGGCGCTGACTCCGGCAAATGCGAAGTCGCTGCTGGAACAGACGGGACGATGGACAGCCGTGGGGCTGGGTCCGGGAATCGGCCGTGACCCGCAGACGGTCAGCTTTGTCAGAGATATAGTCCCAAAGCTGGACCACCCCTTCGTGCTGGATGCAGACGCGCTGTTTGCGCTGGGCGAGGACGCGGCGAAGCTGCTGGCCGGGAAAGCGGATCTGGGCGTGATCACCCCCCACCCCGGCGAGCTGGCCCGGCTGCTGGGAACAGACGCAGAGTGGGTGCAGTCGAACAGGCTGGAAGCGGCAGGCAGGGCCGCGGATGATTTTGGTGTGGTCTGCGTGCTAAAAGGGGCGCACACGATTGTGGCGGAGCCTCAGGGGCGAGCCTTCTTCAACCTGACCGGCAATGCCGGGCTGGCGAAAGGGGGATCCGGGGACGTTCTGACCGGCATCATCCTGGCGCTCCTGACGCAGGGACTCGCACCGGTGGAGGCGGCCGTCGCCGGCGTGTGGCTGCATGGCAGGGCGGCTGACATCGCGGCGGCGCGGAGCAACCAGATCTCCTTGACAGCCACAGACTGTCTGAAAGCCATTCCCGAGGCGTTCTGCGAGGCGGGCGCGGTCTAGCGGGACCTATGGGATAGAACAGGAGCTGACGCAGCAATGAAGGCGATGGTGCGTTGGAGCATCGCAGCGCTGACGGCGCTTTTCCTCTGCATCTTTGTGAGGGCGGCCACGCTGGCAGCGCCGCCGGTGGGTGAGAAGGGGGACAAACCGGCGGCCTCCTCCGCCGGGGATACCCAGGCGGCCCCGAAAGACACGCCTCCCGGAGACGAAGCGAAAAAGGATGCGCCCAAAGAGAATGCCTCCGCCTCTGAGCTGAAGGGCAAAGTGCTGCTTCCGGCCGAGGGCGAGTGGATCTGGTGGGTGGAAGAAGGCGATGGAAACGTGACGGCAGGGCCCACCGTCGCCCGGGGCGAGCAGTTTGAATGGGCAGCGGAAGCGGCGGCAAAGCCTGAAGGAACGCTTCGCGTGCTGAACCGCCGGACCGGCAATATCGCCGCCTTGCCGCTGGCAGACGCAGCGGACAAAGAGCCCAAGTTGGTGGACGCGGATTTCTCAGCAGCGCACAGGCTGAAGGTGAGGGTGACGGGGCGGTCCGGCGACCCGGTGGCGGCGGCTTTCGTTCGGCTGACCGATAGCGAAGGCAACGTGCAGACTCAAATAATTGCCGAGACGGACCGCGGCGAAGCCGTCTTCCACAACGTGGCGCTCGGGAAGGCCACCATCGAGGCCCGGTCGGGCGACGTGGGGGTCACGCAGGAGGTGCGCCTGGAGCGCGAGAGAAAGAGCCCCGAGGTTCTGGCCGAGGTGGTGCTGGCCGGAGATGTGCCCACCGTCCCTGCGGGCGGCGACGGCGAAAGCGCCAGCAAGAAAGAGGAGAGTGCCCCCGGCGGCGCCAAGACTCTGCAGGCGGTGGTGTCGCTGATCATCCTGGCGGCGGTGCTGGTCATTCTGACCATCGTTCTCAAAAACCGGCGGGTGACCCTGCGCTCGGCTCTGCAGAAGGCGGGGATCGCTATCGAGGAAGATCAACCCGCCACTACTCCGGCGCCGGTACCTCCCGGAGTCCCGCCGCTCGACCCGGACCTTGTGGGGCCGGCTCCGGCCGCTCCGCCCACGTCCGCGCCGGGGCAGGCCGCGGCGCCCTCCGGCCCGAAGCTGGTGGGTGTGGCTGGCAGATATGCGGGCGCGATCTTTCCCGTGAAGCCCG
>JBBFLP010000284.1:0-3740 GCA_037478975.1 Armatimonadota bacterium | reverse complement strand
TGACCGCGATGGAGATCAGCCAGATGGCCGTGCCCGCCTGCCGCCACTGCAGCGTGTTGATGTACTGATACAGCGTGTACCCGATGCCGCCTCCTCCCACCAGTCCGATGACCGTGGCCATCCTGACATTGATATCCCAGCGATACATGGTGAACGCTATGAACTGCGGCGTCACCTGCGGCAGCACGCCGTAGATGACTTTCTGCAGCCACGTGGCACCCGTCGCCGTGATGGCCTCCACCGGGCCCGGGTCTATGTCCTCGATCGCTTCCGAGTAGAGCTTGCCCTGCGCACCGATGCCATGGATGGCCAGCGCCAGCACTCCTGCGAACGGCCCGATGCCCACCGCCACCGTCATCATCACGGCGATGATGATCACCTCGACGGAGCGAAGCAGGTTCATGATGGACCGCGAGACGGCATAGAGAGAACGCGTCAACCAGTTCCCGGACGTCAGGTTGCGCGCCCCCAGCACGGACAACACCATCGTGACGGGGATTGGAAGGACCGTGCCGATGAGCGCCATATATAGCGTGTCCACGATCAGCTTCAGGCTGTGAGTGAGGGTGGGGCTGGGTTTGCCGTCCTGCCACACGTCGGGCTGCAGAAGACCCGCTGCGATGTGGCCCATCTTGGGGAATCCCACGATCAGCTCGCCCACATTCACCTGCGTGATGTGCCAGCCCGCGGCGAAGTTCACGGCGGCCGTCAGGATGATGGGCCAGGCCAGAGACCGCGTCCTCCCCGCCGCATACCAGAACGCGTCCACAACGTTCCATAGCCACAGCACGCCTACCCAAGGCAGGAACGACTGCGCCGAAGGAGGCTTGCTTCCCGTGGCGTAGAACACGGCCGCCTGGGCGGCCACCCACACGAACCATGCGATGCCCCTGCCCGTCGCGCCGGCATACACGTGCCCCGCGCCGGGGACGATCGAGAGTACGGCGGCCAGCCCGGGATTGCCCCTGCGCTCCGTCTGCTCCAGAACCGGATTCTCCTTGCCTGTCATCGTGCTAATGGATCTCCAGCTCTTCCGCGTCCTGGCCGTATATGGCCTTGAAGCGGTTTTCGTCTATCTCTTCCGGAAGCCCGTCGAACACCAGCTCCCCGCCTTTGAGCGCGATGACCCGTGTCGCGTAGCGCCGCGCGAGCGAGAGCACGTGGAGGTTGCACAGCACGGTCAGCCCGTCCTGCCGGTTGACCTCCTCCAGGTAACGCAGCACGGAGTGCGAGGTGGCGGGATCCAGGCTGGCCACCGGCTCATCGGCAAGGATATAGCGGGGACGTTGCATCAGAGCGCGCGCGATGGCCACCCGCTGCTGTTGGCCGCCGGAGAGTTCCCCCGCCTTCTGATGGGCCTTGTCCGCGATACCCACCCGCTCCAGGTTGGCCATGGCGTCGCGGTAGTCCTCGGGCCGGAAGCGGTTCACCAGCGCCCAGAGGGGAGGCGTGGTCCCCAGGCGGCCGGTCAGCACGTTGGTGAGCACCGTGGCGCGCTTCACCAGGTTGAACTGCTGGAAGATCATCCCGGTCATGCAGCGCACCCGCCGGAGCGTGTCCGGCGGCGCACTGGTGACATCAATGCCGTCCACTTCCAGGCGGCCGGACGTCGGCTCGACCAGCCGGTTGATGCACCGCAACAGCGTGCTCTTGCCCGCACCCGAAAGGCCGATGATGCTGACGAACTCGCCGTCCCTGACCTCCAGTGACACGTTCTTCAGGGCACGGGTCCCGTCCGGGAACTGTTTGGAAAGGTTCTCGATGCGGATCATTCGCTTGCGGTGACCGGCGCTCCGGTTTCAGCCTTTCTTCCCGGACGCCTTCTGTTTCTGCTTCTCCTCGTCTTTCCGGAGATACTCCTGCAGATCCAGACCCACATCCGCCACCATCTTCCGGACGGAGTCGTAGACCGAGTCATCCACCTCGCGCAGGCCGTCGATCTCCGCGACTTCCATCAGCATCTCGCGCCCGTCGGGGCTGGCAGAGATATCCAGAAGAGCCTGCTTCAGCTTCCGCGCGACCTCATCGGGCAGGTCCGCGCTGACAGCCACGTTGTCGTTCGGGATCCTGGCGGTGCGCCCGATGATGATGGTCTTCTCCTTGATGTCCGGGATGGTGCTCTTCACGCGGTCGCGCGCGTCCGAGCCGTATCCACTGTAGCAGCTGCAGCCGTCCACCTGGCCGTTGTAGAGAGCGATGATGGCCTTGTCGTGCCCGCCCGCGAAGATCGGGGTGATGTCCGTGTCCGGGTCAATGCCGTGAGCCTTCAGCAGCTGCTTGGGATACAGTGTTCCGGAGGTCGAGAGGGGGTCACCGAAGGCGAAACGGCGTCCCTTGAGGTCTTCGATGCGCTTGACCGGCCCGTCCTTGCGGGCCAGGATGATGCCCGTGTAGTCCGTGTGTCCGTCGCGTTCCGTTATCAGCAGGACCTTCGCCCCGTATTTGCTGCTTGCCAGAACGTAGGACAGGGGAGCGAACCAGGCCACATCAACCCTGCCGGCGCCCATCGCCTCGATGACCGCCGCGTAACTGACCGGCACCGTCACCTCGATGGTGCAGCCGGTGCGCTTCTCCAGCTCCCTGGCCAGTCTTTCGGCGCTCAGGGTGATCTTGCCGGTGTCCAGCGAGGGGACGAAGGCCATCTTGATGGGGTTCGAGGGGCTCCCGATGGGAGCCTTCTCTCCCGAGGGCTGCCCGCAGCCGCCGGCGATCACGGCGGCCAGGGCAAGGCAGATGAGAATGCGAGGATAGCTAGGACTTCTCAATGCGCGTGTCTCCTTCCCGTTCTCGGGCGCGGGGGGAACGCCCTTGCCGGTGCATCATACGAGACTCCGGCCCCCGGTGTCCAGAGGGGGTCAAGACGGGGGCTGAAGGTAAGGCGTTGAGGGGCGTTGAGAGTTGAGAGTTGAGAGTTGAGAGTTGAAAGTTGAAAGTTGAAAGTTGAAAGTTGAAAGTCTGACACTCGAGGGTTGCCGGGTGTGAACCTCGAAGCCCTCTCCACTTCTCAAGGAGAGTCTTTTTGTGGCCCGTCCGTAAAGGGCGTGCAATCAGGCAGGAACCGTTACTGCGGCAGGCCAGGGGCCCAGAAGCCCTCTACCCTGGTGGGAGAGGGTGTTCAGCTTGCTGCTCATGGTTGCCAGGGAGCTGTCACCCTGCCGATGATGAAGGTGCTCTGAGGGGGTAAGAAGCCTTCTCCCCCTATGTTAGGAGAAGGTTTGGATGAGGGGGAAGACCTGTCCCGCGCGCGACTGAAGTCCATCCGCCCCGTGAGTTCCGCGAACTTGTTCCCGAAACACACTCACTACGGTGGTTGAGCCGTCCGCCGCAGGCGGACGAGTCGAAACCACAGCCTGCAGTGTGTGGTCTCGATACGCGCGGCTGACGCCGCGCTACTCGACCAACGTAAGCGTGGGGAACAACGCCCGCCGCCGTAACCGGCTTGCCTGGAGAGAATTCGCCCTCACCCAAGCCCTCTCCCGTTCTCAGGAGAGGGTTTTCCCTGCTGTGTCCTGAGAAAGGTTGCAGCCAGAAACGAGGGTGGTGCAGCAGGCCGTCAGCCCACGAAAGCCTTCACCCCCTGTGGTGGGAGAAGGTTTGGATGAGAGGGATGACCTGTCCCGCGCGCGACTGAAGTCCATCCGCCCCGTGAGTTCCGCGAACTTGCTCCCGGGACACCCACCTACGGTGGTTGAGCCGCCCGCCTTCGGCGGGCGAGTCGAAACCACAGCCGGCAATGCGTG
>JBBFLP010000283.1:0-3779 GCA_037478975.1 Armatimonadota bacterium | reverse complement strand
GGGAGCTGGAGCGTCAGATCGAGGAGCGCAAGAAGGCGGAAGAGGAACTGCGGCGTGAGCTGGAGCGGCTGGAGCGGGTGCGTTGCCGGCTGGAGGACCAGACGCTTGCGCTCCTGCGGCAGGCGGAGGAACTGACCATCACGCGGGACAGGGCGCTCGAGGCGGCGCGGCTGAAGTCCGAGTTCCTGGCCAATATGAGCCACGAGATCCGCACTCCTCTGAACGGCGTCATCGGGATGACCTCGCTTCTGCTGGATACCCCGTTGAGCGAAGAGCAGCGGGACTTCGCTGAGACTATACGGATGAGCGGAGAGGTCCTGCTGTCCGTCATCAACGACATTCTCGACTACTCCAAGATGGACGCCGGCAGGCTGGAACTGGAGTGCCTGGACTTCAACCTGCGCACCGTGCTTGAGGAGGCGCTGGACGTTCTGGCCGTGCGGGCGGCCGAAAAGGGACTGGAACTGGCCCTCGATCTGCCTCAGGACGTCCCGCAACTTTTGAAGGGCGACGCAGGACGGCTCCGGCAGGTTCTGCTGAACCTGATCGGCAACGGCGTGAAGTTTACCCGAGAGGGAGAGGTCACGGTGTCGGTAGCGGTGGTAGATCAGGATCGCACATCGGCTACCCTGCGGTTCGACATCACCGACACCGGCATCGGCATCCCGAAGGATGCTCAGGACCGCCTGTTCCAGCCGTTCTCGCAGGTGGATGGCTCTATGACGCGCAAGTACGGCGGCACAGGACTGGGGCTGGCGATCTCCCGGAGGCTGGTGGAGCTGATGGGCGGCACGATCTCAGTGCAGAGCGAGCCGGGGAAAGGGTCTACCTTCTCCTTCACCGCATCTTTCCATAAACAGGCGTCGCAACAGCCGCGGAGGCGCTCGCCGGCCGACATCCGCGGTTTGAAGGTGCTGGCTGTAGATGACAACGCCACCAACCGCCGCATCCTGTATCAGCAACTGAAGGCGTGGGGGTGCCGCCCGGCAACGGCGTCTTGCGCCGCGGAAGCCCTGGAGATCCTTCGCGAAAGCGCCGGAAGCGATCCATTCCTGGTCGCTCTACTGGACCTGCAAATGCCCGACGTTGACGGGCTGGACCTGGGCACGCAGATCCGCAACGACCCGCAGCTTACGAACTGCAAGTTGCTGCTGCTGACCTCCGTAGTAGGCGTGGGAGCCAGGGAACAGGCGATGGAAGCGGGCTTTTCTGGGACGCTCACCAAGCCGTTGAAACAGTCGGCGCTGTTCGAGGCGCTGGTGGATGCCGCAGCGTCAGCCGGTTGGACAGTGTCCTGTGACACCCTGAAGGACGAGCCCGCAAAGCTGGCAATCCCGGCGGAGCGTAGCCGCCGCAGGTCACGCAGGCCGCTGGCCCGCTGCCTCGTGGTGGACGACAATCCTGTCAACCAGACGGTAGCCCAGCGGATGCTGGCGCGCGAGCGTTGCCATGCGGACCTCGCCACGAACGGTCAGGAGGCGCTTGAAGCCCTGGATCTGACCGGTTACGACATCGTTTTCATGGACCTGCAGATGCCGGTCATGGGCGGGCTGGAAGCCACGCGGCGGATCCGGATGAGCGAGAAGGCATCCGGCCGGCGCACGTGGATTGTCGCCATGACGGCCCACGCCCTGCCGGAGGACCGGGAAAAGTGCCTTGCGGCCGGGATGGATGACTACATCGCCAAGCCTCTGACGCCGGTGGATATCCGGAGAGCCATCGAGCGGTGGAAGGCAGCAGCCTCCCAACAGAGCGGCGGCCCGGCCGCTGAAAAGGCGGCGTGAGTGAGAGAAACCGCCCGGAAGGAAGACAGAGAGACGCACAACAGTGGATCTGAGGCGTGACGCGCCCTTGTGCATATAGCAGATGAATAGAGGTCGAGGCACAACAGAAGGGTCTGGCAGGAAGGTCTGGGTGTCACCGTTGTCGCGGCTGGCGCGGCGTTGGAACGAAGGACTGGAACGCCGGGTCCGCGAGCGGACGGAAGAGCTTCACCGGCTGAACCTGGAGCTCGAGGCGGAGATCGGTGAGCGCAGGTGCATCGAGGACTCGCTGCGCCGCCGGGCCGCCTTCGAGCAGGAGATAGCCGCCCTTTTCGCGAATTTCATCAATCTTCCCTCGCATAAGCTGGACCAGGAGATCGCCCGGGCGCTGGAAGTCCTTGCCCGGCACACGGGAGCAGACGTCTCCGTGTTGTGGGAGCTCACCGAGGACGGGGGCGCTCTGGCGATGCGTCATCAGTGGGTCAACGAAGATATCGCATTGCCCGGGGAGCCGAGGGAACTCTATCCTGTAAAACTCTACGGCTGGTGGATGGACCGGTTGCGGTCTTTCGAACCCATTCTGGTCTCCTGCATCGATGAGCTGCCTGACGAAGCTATGGCGGAGCGCGCAGCTTTCCGGGCGCTGGGGCTACGCTCTGTGATGGCGGTGCCCGTCGCATCCCGCGGATGGCTGAAAGGGTTTCTAGCGCTCTGGGCGATCCGGGCCACCGCGCAGTGGGAGGAGGATGATGTGCCTCTTGTACGCCTGGCAGGCGAGGCTCTGGCCAGTGCGCTGGAGCGCCAGCGCTCCGAGCAGCAGGTCCGCCGACTGAATAGTCTTCTGGAAAAACGCATCCAGCGGCTGAATGCCCTCCGGCAGATAGACATCTGCATCGCGACCGGGATGGATCTCCACATCTCCATGGGGATGCTGCTGTCCCAGGCCCGGGAGCAGCTTGGAGCGGCATCCGCCGTGGTACTTCTGCTGGATGAGGAGAGCCAGACGCTGGGGTACACCTTCAGCGAGGGGGTTCCCTTGCAATCCCTTGAGCAGACCCGTCTCAAAGTGGGGGAGCAGTTCCCCGGTCAGGCGGCTCTCACGGGGGAGATCATCCGCGTGGATGACCTGGAAACCTTACCGCAGAAGTCAAGGCCGCGAAGCCCCGCGTTGTTGTGCGGGGAATTCCGGGCCTGCTGCGCCGCGCCACTGAAGGCCCGGGGTACCGTAAAAGGAGCGCTGGAGCTGCTGTTCGAAGAACCCATCTCCCCCGACCGGGAGTGGCTGGACTATCTGGCCATGCTGGCGAGCCTGGCCGGCATCGCCATTGACAGCCACCGCCTGGTGTCTGACCTGCAGCAGACCAACCGGGAGCTCATCGCGGCCTATGATGCGACGATCGAGGGATGGTCCCGGGCTCTGGATCTGCGGGACCGCGCCACATGGGGTCACAGCGACCGGGTGGCATCCCTGACGGTGCGGGTGGCGAGACGCCTGGGAGTTCCGGAGGAGGATCTGGTGCATATCCGCCGCGGAGCGCTGCTCCACGACATCGGCAAGATGGCGACACCGGACACCATCCTGCTGAAACCGGGAAAGCTGACCGAGGAGGAGCGCGCCATCATGGAGCAGCACACCACCCACGCCTATGAGATGCTTTCCCCCATCGAGTTCCTCAGACCCGCTCTGGACATCCCCTTCTGCCATCACGAACGGTGGGACGGCTCGGGTTATCCGCGAGGGTTGAAGGGGGAGGAGATCCCGCTCGGAGCACGGGTATTCGCCGTTGTGGACGTATTCGACGCGCTCACTTCCGACCGCCCGTACCGGTCCGGTTGGTCAAGGGACAGGGCGCTGGAGCACATCTGCGGGCTGGCGGGCTCGCATTTCGATCCCCGGGTGGTGGAGGCGTTTATGCAGGAGCTGCTGGAGCACGGCGGGCTTTGCGAAGCAGCCTGAATACCCACCGGGGATTTGACGCGCCGCCCGGCCGTGACTATAGTCCTGTGCGGCTGCGG
>JBBFLP010000282.1:2191-3807 GCA_037478975.1 Armatimonadota bacterium | reverse complement strand
CCTCCTATCGCTTTTCCACCAGGAGCCGCAGCCCCCGCACAGCCTTCACTTCAACCAGCTCCCCGGCCCGGATGGGTTCCCCTGACGTCTCCGCCGTCCACCACGCGCCGTCCACGAACACCCGGCCGACGGGAGCAATATCCGTCCGGGCTTCCACCACCTTGCCCACCAGGCCTTCGCGCCCGGTGGTCACCTTACGTTTCTGAGCCTTCAGACCTGCACCGACGGCGAAGGTGAAAAACGCCGTGGTCACCAGCGCTGCCATGATCACCAGCGCCAGCGAAGTGCGGAACAGCGGATCGCTCACGTCCACCAGCAGGAAAAGCCCCAGCCCCAGCGAGAGCGCCCCTCCCGCGCTCAGGATGCCGTGGCTGGCGACCTGAGTATCTACGATAAACAGGATGATGGCGAACGCGATGAGCAGCAGTGCCGTGATGTTCAGCGGCAGCAAATTCGCGCTGAAGAACACCAGAATGAGAGCGATCCCTCCCGCCACGCCTGGAAGGATGCCGCCCGGATTAGAGATCTCGCCGATGATGCCATAGATTGCAATCAGGATCAGGATGCTCAGCACGTTCGGGTTCGCCAGGAAGTGCATCAGCTGCTCCTGGCGCGACATGGGCATGTCACGAACAGGAGCGCCCTTCGTCCGGATGACAACGTCGCCCTTGTTGACGTTTACCTTCCTGCCGTCTATCTTTCTCAGCAGTTCGTCCCGCGAGGCCGCGATCAGGTCTATGACTTTCAGCTTGAGTGCTTCCCGCTCTGTGGCGCTGATGCCCTTTTCCACCGCCTTGACGGCCCACTCGGCGTTGCGCCCGCGCCGCTCGGCCAGGGTCTTCATATAGCTGGCCATGGCGTAGGTGACTTTGCGCTCCAGATCCTCGCCACCTTGCCCGGAGATGGGTGTGGCGGAGCCGATGTGGGTCGTCGGGGCCATGGCGGCCACCTGAGCCGCCACCGTGATAAACGTTCCGGCGGAGCTGGCCATCGCTCCCTGGGGAGACACATACACAGCGATGGGCACATCCGAGGCCAGCATCTCCTTGATGATGTCCTTGGTGGAATCCACCAGCCCGCCCGGAGTGTCCAATTCCACCAGAACCAGCGCCTCCTCCAGCCGGTTGGCCTCCTTGATGGCGCGGATGATGTAGCCGGCCGTCGCCGGGTTGATGGTCCCTTCCACCCTGATGGCCCGGACCGGCGCAGGAGTGTCGTCAGACGCCTGAAGGGCGGCTGCGAACGGGAAAAGGAGTATGAGGAGCGCGGCGCTTGTCCAGATGCGCATCGGGCCGATGATCCTCCCGCCGGTGCGAAACAGAACAGAGTCTGCGGTTGCTCCGAGTATACCGCCCGGCCGCCGCCCGGCGCAACTCCGGGTGCCGTCACCGACCGGAGCCGGGGCTGATGCGGGATCCGGGAGCGTAGCCGGTCAGCTCCACATAGCCCTCCCCGGAGACGCTACGGCCGCGGGAGCTACCACTGGCCCGCACAATGCCTTCCCAGTACGTGACGCCGGTCGTCCCGGTGGTGATCAACTCCTGATCCTTCACCAGTGGTTCCACGCGCAGCGTCAGATCCGCGCCCGGGATGGAGATCTCCCAGCCCGACGGGTA
>JBBFLP010000282.1:0-2091 GCA_037478975.1 Armatimonadota bacterium | reverse complement strand
CAGGCGGATGGCGCGGCCACCCTGACGAAGTGTGCCCACGGTCTTCAGACGGGGAATCGAGTAGTAGTAGTTGGCGTTGCCCTTGCCCGGCCCTTTCCTGCTCAGGCCACGTTCGCCGTTCAGGACAGGCGGGCGCTCCGGCGTGAGCGTCAGCTCCAGGATGGCGTCGTCGAAGGAAGCCTTAAGCTTCATCCGCCGGCCGTCCATTCTGGCCGACCAGTCCCGGATGAACACATCCAGACTGGACGTGGAGAAGCCCGCAAGCCCCAGCACGGGCCGGCCGGTCCGCTCCGCGTAGCGGAAACTTCCCGCGCGGACGTCGGTCAAGGCTAAGTGGGCGAAGAGAACATCGCGGGTAGCCCAGCGCGAGCTGCGGCCTCTGAGCTCCGGCACAAGCCCCACGCGGAAGAAGGTGAGCTGAAACCCGTAAAGCCTTTGCGAAGTGTCCCGCAGAACCCCGGTGTAGTACCACCACTCCGTCCGGAACTCCGGGTGAGCCCCGTGATCACGGGGAAACACGAACGGCTGCGGCTCAAGCGCCAGTGCAAATCCCTTTTCAGCTCTCGCAGCGGCAGCCGCAGTCAGACACGCGACTGCAAGAAGCGCAGCGATGAGACAGGGCAGGGATCGTCCTGGCCGGCTGGTCTTCAGAATACCTGTCCCGCTCCGTCCGATGCGTTCAGCACAGAGATCTCCGGCTCGATGCCCGTCTGCCGGGCGTAGCGCTCGGAGACCACCGTGCGGAACTCCTCCACTGCCTCGTCGCGGACCACGCTGACCGTGCACCCGCCAAACCCTCCGCCCATCAGGCGGCTTCCCAGACAACCGGACACTGAGACGGCGGCCTCCTGCAGCCAGTTCATCTCATCGCAGGAGATCTCGTAGAGATCGCGCGCCGAGGCGTGGGACTGGTTGAGGAGATTCCCGAACTCCGTCTCGTCGCCGGCGTTCAGCGCCCGGAGCGCCTGCAGCACACGTTCGTTCTCGTGGACGACGTGCCGGGCACGTTTGCGGACAACCTCCGGGAGCTTGCCGCCGTGGCGCTCCAGATCCTCCACCGATACATCCCTGAGCGCCCGGATGCCGTTGATGTGCTTGCGCAGGATGCTGACCGCCTCTTCGCACTGCGCACGGCGCACGTTGTACTCGGATCCGGCAAGCGTGCGGGGCTTCTTACTGTCGGCCACTACGATTCGCGTCCCCCGGGGCAGGTTGGCAAACTGATGGTCCAGCGTGCGGCAGTCCAGGAACATGGTCTTTCCGGCCTGTCCCAGCACGGAGATGAACTGGTCCATAATGCCGCAGTTGACGCCGACGAACTCGTTCTCAGCCCGCTGGCACAGAAGTGCCATCTCCCGGCCGTCCATGTCCCCGTCCGTCAGCTTGAGGATCAGGCACGCCGTCGCCACTTCCAGCGCCGCCGACGAGCTGAGCCCGCTTCCCAGGGGGATGTTCCCCTCTACCACCAACTCCATCGGAGGAGTCACCCGGCCGGCCCGATGGAACTGATCCAGGACGCCGCGGATGTAGTTGGACCAGGAAGCCTCTTCCATCCTGCGGATATCGGTGAGCAGGATCTCCGACATCTCGCCGAAGTTCACGCTCCACACCCGGACGGTTTCGCCCTGCGCGACGGCTCCCGCCATCAGGACGTCCCGGTCAATCGCGGCGGGCATCACGAAGCCTTCATTGTAGTCGGTATGCCCGCCGATCAGCTCAACGCGGCCGGGCGCGCGCACAACCATTTCTGGATCTCTCCCAAAACGCCCGCGGAACTCATCCGCAAGCGCCCGCGCCCTCTCCTCCAGCGATGATCCCAAGCCTAGATCTCCTGCCTCTCGTGTGTATCCAGTCTGTTCGCGAAAGCTAACATCTTTTATCACACGGCAGGAGGCCGGGCAACCCCGCGGCCCCCTTGCGGCTCGAAAGTACAATGTGCATCAAAACCGGGCTCAGGAGGACCTTTGAAATGATGATCCGTCTGGCTCTGGCGGCTGTCCTGACGGCCTTTACGGCCGGGATCTGCGCTGCGCAACCGCCGGGCACGCCCAACAATCCGTTCGGCGCGCATCTCATCATAGACAACCTGGA
>JBBFLP010000281.1:0-3838 GCA_037478975.1 Armatimonadota bacterium | reverse complement strand
CTGACGCCCTTGCGCTCCAGAATGACGAACGGCTCGAACACCGGCTCTCCGCCGCTTGCCCGGACAACATTGGCTGACAACCATGGGAACCGGGACGCTCGTCGCATCCGCTCGATGACCCGCGGCCCGAAGTTGAACTCGTGGTTCCCGACGGTCATTGCGTCGTAGTTCAGCGCGTTCATGCATTCGATGATGTGCCGACCCTTGAACATGAACGCCATCGAGTTGCCCTGAATGGTGTCCCCGTTGTCCAGCAGAATCGCGTCCGGGTCGGCTCTCCGCTCCCGCCGGATCAGTGTGCCGATGCGGTCCAGCCCTCCCATCGCCTGCCCGTCCTCAGCCCGGTGGGAGCGCACATATCCGTGCAGATCTGTCGTGTGAAGTATGGTCAGGGTGACATTCTCGGCTGCCCCCGCGGGAGGCCAGAAGAAAGAGAAAGCGGCGATGGCAACGGCTGCAAGGAGAACCAGTGCGAGCGGTATCCTCATGTGCGAACCTCTTTACCTATGCGATGGTCCCTGGAGCCAGAAGGGGGCCCGCTCCCGGGCCCCCTCCCGCAGATTATCACAAGCCCGATGGTTCGGTCCGTCGCAAGTCAGTCCACGACGGTCAGATCAGCCTCATTCCTGGGGTAAATGTCCACCGTATACCGGTCCCAGCCCGTCTCAGGGTCCGAGCTAAGGAAACCATCCAGAAGACCCGTCACGATTACGGTCTTCCCTACCGCCGGGTACCAGCTTGTCGGCGGGAACGGCTGCCGCCACTGGATCTTCACCGTCGCTCGGGCTCCGGTCGCATCCTGAATGGTGAACTGGCGGTTACCCAGGTTGCTTGATATCACTTTACCCGTCACCCGGACCAGCGCTCCGATCGGGTTCGGCCGCGCTTCCGGCTGCGCCAGGTCCAGGCGCATGTTCATGGGGCGAGGCGTAGTGAGGGGCTCGCCGGTCTTGATGGAATACGTTGCCGTTCCGCCCGGATAGATGACCTCTCTCTTGGCGAAGTAGGTGGTCAGCTGCCCGAAGACCAGCACGCGCTCGCCGATGTCATAACGGATCCATGTGTTCGGATCCGCCTGTGCGCCCGCCGGCCATCCGAAGCCGAGGATCCCGGCCGTCCCGTCCGGATCGCCGACAAACAGCCACTGCCGGAAGCCCCCCGTGAATCCGGGCGGCACGCTGCCGGTAAAGCCCAGTGCCCCCGAAGTCACGACGCGCGGCGTGTTGACATACACCCACATGTCGTCCGGCAGCGCGCGGGTCTGGCCGATGGTGTCCACACGCGCCGCCACAGAGACAAGCACGTTCGCGTGCTGGTTCTGGTAATGGATCGGCACGATATACTGGCCCGGAGCCTGCCCCTCCGGGATGACCAGAGTGTAGCTGTAGGGATCATCCTGCGTGGCTCCCGGTGTGAGAGGCTGAGACAACGAAAGGCCGAAGGCGCTCAGGTCCGCCGTCACCGTCTGATCGGGCGCCGACACCCATGCCCGGATGATCACGCTTGTGCCGGGCAGCCGGGTGCGGTCCGGCGTGGTATTGTCCACAAACGCCTGAGTGCGGGTGATGCAGGGATAGCTGGCAGGCTGGGTCTCCTGGACATCGGCGGTCTCGCGCAGCACGAGCTGAGCCACCGAGTATGCTTTCTGCCCCACCAGCACCTGCCGGGTCTCCAGCATGCCGATGACCGGCTCCGTGCTGCCGTTGGAGGCCGCGCTGGCGTCCACATTCGCCGTCGAGGGCACGCGGACCCGAAGCACCCGGCCAGGCGAGGCGTCTTCGCTCAGGAAGAAATCTCCCAGACGCTGCGCGCCGCTGGTGTCAGAAATTGCAAAGACTCCCCACTTGCGCGCGTCCACGACGCGCACCAGCATCCCCTGATACGGGTTGTCCACGAAGTGCCGTTCGGACTGAGGGTCGGTCGAAGGCTCCGGATACCAGGTGTGCCCCATGATCCGGTGCCGGGTGACCAGATTCTCTCCGCCCCCGATCCCACCGGCGAACGGAAGGTCCGAGATCCGCACATCGAGCGGGGGCGGAGGGCTGCCCGACCCGAGCTTCACCACCGACCCGGCGAACGCCCCGGTGGAGAACGAGGCGTCTATCTCCACCTCCATCCCCAGGGTGGTAGAGCCACCGTGGTAGATCTTCGCCAGACCGGTGACCTCAACATAATCGCCGCGCTGCAGTTGAGACGCCACCACGTTGGAGTTCCCGCTGAAAAAGACTTTGATCGCGTTCGAGTAGCGCCGTCCGCTGCCCGGCGGAAGCTCGGTGCCAGCAGTTGCCGAATCCTGCATCCAGAAATAGGCAGAACTGATACGGTCCGGCCCGCTGGGCTGTGCGGTGATGATGCCCGCGACCCGGACATAGGGAGCCGCCGGAGCCTGCGAGTTCCAGGCATCAATGGCCAGCTTTCGGGCTTCGGCGATGCTGCTGACGGGAATCTGAGCAAAGGCCGCCGCCGGATAGACGAAGACGGCGCCTGCAATCAATGCCGCCAGAAGCATCCGGCCGATGCGCCCGTGTCCTTTCGTGAACATTGCTGTTTTCTCTCCTTTCTGCGGAACGCCGGACCGCCTCGCAGCGATCCGGAACCCTTACGCGCCGCCTGATTCAGGCGGCGCGTAAGGGTTGGAAATCACTGAGACGGATAGTTCTGATAGGGCCAGAAAGGCACCCACATATCCGGCATCTCGCCGGTATAGTTGCCACGCACGTAAGTGGGGCGCGTGGAACCTGGCTTGGGCAGATAACTACCGAAATACGCGTTGGACCAGGTGTCCGGCGGGAACACCGCAGCCGCGTGACCGTCCCCGAAAACCACGTTCATCTTCCCGTTGTGCATACAGATGGGAAGCCCACCCGGCCCACCGAAATGCGGGGAACCATTGCGGAAGGCATATGCCTCCGGGGTGGCGTCCTGGAAGGTCTCGAAGATCAGGATCGTGCGTGCCGGATTCTGGAACAGAGAGGCCTTCATGCCCGTGGTGGGCCAGTTGCCTCTGCCCCGGTTGAAGGGCCGCACATAGTCGTTGAAGCAGTAGCTACGGCCCATGCTGGCGCCGCGCCCGGTGGTGGCCGTCACGGTAGGTCTCTTGCCCAGCGGGCACCGCCATACCGTATCACCGGCCGACTTGTTCGTCATGTATTTGTCGAGGCCGCCGTTGACATCCTCATCCCAGGCCGGTGCGCGAGTGTCGCCGCCGGGGTACGGGAGAACCCCGTGCCAGTCGTCAGCGTACATCAGACATGCCAGCCCCAGTTGCTTCAGATTGCTGAGACAGCGGGCCTGCTGCGCGCGGCCGCGCGCCTGGCTGAAAACGGGAAAAAGGATGCTGGCAAGGATCGCGATGACCGCGATCACGACAAGAAGCTCAATGAGCGTGAATCCGCGGGACGGTTTTCGCACTTTTCCTCTGCCCCTCACGAAGTACCCTGCAACGCATGAGAGCACCGAGGCACAGGGCGGCTCAGTTCCGTGCCATTTACTTGGCGCTACATCATGGCATGGATACCCTCCCGGTCTCACCCGCCGATTGTTTCAGGATTACGGAATGGTTACAAGTTCCTAGCGCTCCACGGGGCCGGTCCACGCCGTGGCAGCCTCGGACCGCTGAGGTGCGCCGGTTGACTCGTCCGGCGCAGATGGCAACAGAACCCGCCGCGGGCCAGGGCGCTCAGCATCTTCATCGGAACCTGACCTCGCCGGTGGGAAGATAGTCGAAGCCGTCCTCCTCCAAGGGATCGACTGGTCCGGTCTCACCCCCGTCCCCTGGAGGCGCTGGAGGCGCTGGAGGCGCAAAATCTGGACACTTCTCCGCCTTTATCCTCTCCCC
>JBBFLP010000280.1:0-3855 GCA_037478975.1 Armatimonadota bacterium | reverse complement strand
GGTGAACAAGAGCATCCTGGACGGCGGGGGAAGCGGCAGGGTCGTGGAGGCTCGCTGCGGCTATCGCGCGGGCGGCATAGACGGGTTCGTCATCCGAAACGGCGAAACTGGCATCTATTGCTCCTTATTCTCGCCTACCATCGCAAACAATTCCGTTTCGGTGAACACCCAGTATGGTATCTATTGCTGGGATTCCTCTCCTTCCATCACGAACAACGTGCTCTCGGGGACCGGCCCGTACGGCATCTGGTGCGAGTACTATTCGTCGCCTTCCATTACGAACAATGTGGTCTCGGGCAACGGTCTGTACGGAATCTATTGCTACTGGGAAGCTTCTCCCGTCGTCACGAATAACACCGTCGTTGGAAACGGCACGGGCATCCGGTGCGACATGTCATCGCCTCCCATCACAAACACCATCTTGGCCTTCAATGGGACGGGCGTCTATAGATCCGGCGGCTCCCCGGTGCTTCGCAGCAACTGCGTCTATAACCCGGGCGGGACGAACTACAGTGGCCTGAGCGCGGGAGCAGGCGACATCAGGGCAGACCCGCTCTTTGTAAATCGTGCAGAAGGGGACTTCCATTTGCTTCCCGGCTCACCGTGCATTGATGCCGGGCTGGATTCCGCCGTTCCTGCCTGGCTGCTCACGGACCTGGACGGCAAGCCGCGCGTTAGCGGGACGCGGGTGGACATCGGCGCCTATGAGTCCCAGCCGCCGAAGACCAGCATAGCGGACGCACGGGGCGGCACGGACGGAACGCCCGTGTCCCTGAGGGGAGCCGTCGTGACAGCGGCTTGGGCGGATGTGCTGTACGTGGAGCAGCCGGACCGCGCCTGTGCAGTCCGTGTGGAAAAGGCGGGTCATGGCCTCAGCGTGGGACAGATAGCATCCATCACCGGGAGGATGTCCACCACCGCGGACGGCGAGAGGTTCGTGCAGGCAACATCGGTCTCCGGAGCGCCGGGCGCTGTGCTTCCCCCTCTGGACATGAGCTTGCGGTCTGTTGGCGGCGGCCCAACGGCGGACTACTCCGCATCCGGCGGAACGGGCCAGGCCGGGGTGATCGGCGGCGCTGGCCTGAACAACATCGGCCTGCTGGTGCGGACGGCCGGCAGGGTGACGTTCGTCGATCCGGGCGGCCAGTTCTTCAATGTGTGGGATGGCTCGCCTGTGAAGGACAGCGAGGGACGTGAGGGGGTCCGTGTCTATGCCCCGGGACTGACTCTGCCCGGCGCCGGCGAGTTCGTCGTGGTCACGGGCATCAGCAGTTGCGTCAAGTCCGGCCAGCAGTTGTATCCGCTGCTGCGCGTGCGCACGCAGGGGGATATGGTGGCCCTGTGACCCTGGTTTCCGGTGAGCCCGTAAGGAGCACGCACGGAGCAGATCCCGCGCCGGGACGGTGGCGGGTTCGTCGAACCTCTCCCAGACCAGTTTTTCTCCCGTGGGGTGCGTGCTGGGCGGCACAATGGTCTGAGCGGTGGTGCGGCGGAGGAGCGGGAGCCAGGTGTCCCACGAGACGGCGCACGGCCGCAAGCACCTGGTGCCTATCAGTTGCGGAGGCGCAAAATCCAACTAGTTCTCCGTCTGCCCCACGCACGTGGGGGTGAACCTTTTATCGGCGCCTCTTGCCCGCGATAATGGGGCGTTTGAATGGTTGCTGCACAAAATGTGTGTATTCAATCGTAAGGGGCCAAACGTGCTATCGGGCAGGAGGGACCAGATGGAGCACATAGGCAAGCTGGAGAAGGTGGATATCTGCAGGGTCTGGCCGGCGGAAACGGACTTCACGAAATGGCTGGAGCAGAACCCGGATCTTCTTGGCGAGACGCTGGGACTGTCTGTGCAGAGTCTCACCAGGGAACAGGGAGTCGGCGACTTTTTTGTGGATCTTGTGGGCGAGGAGGAGTCTGGCGGAAAACTGATCGTTGAGAACCAGTTCGGGAAAAGCGATCACGACCACCTTGGCAAAGTGCTGACGTATCTTGCCGCCTTTGAAGCCTCTGTCGCGGTCTGGATCGTGGAGACGCCCCGGCCCGAACACGTCCGCGCTTTTGCCTGGCTGAACGATGCGTCGAGCGCATCTTTCTTACTGGCCCAGGTTCAAGCCGTGCGCATCGGTGATTCTCCGCCAGCTCCACTGCTGACCCTGATCGTCGGGCCGGGAGAGGCCCGCAACCGGGTCAGCGACATAAAGAAAGAGATGGCTGAGAGCGACCGGCTGAGACTTCAGTTCTGGTCGGAGCTCATCTCTAAGCTCAAGCTGCGCGGAGACACGCTTCACGCGCATCTGTCGCCCCAGGCCAGCAACTGGATCTCCGCGGGAGCCGGGATCTCCGGGTTGAGTTTCAACTATTTCCTGAAAGACTATGGCGCCCGTGTGGAGCTCTACATAGACAGATACGATACCGAGGAGGATAACCGGAAACTCTTCGACCTCCTGGAACGTGAGAAGACGTCCACTGAGGACAACTTTCAGGGGACGCTGCACTGGCAGGCGCTCGAAGGCAAGCGGGCCAAGCGCATCTGCTGGACGACGCAGTCGGGCGGTCTGAAGACCCCTGAGAAGTGGCCATCGCTTCAGGATGAGCGCATCGGTGCTATGCAGCGGCTTGTCTCAGCGCTGAAGCCGCACATCTCCAAGTTGAACCAGGCGTGAGAGAGGTTCGGACCGCAAGACCATCTCCTGCTCCGCAAACCGCTTCCAATCCAGCCTGCAATTTGCTAGAATGGATGTGATGTGCTGAGAGGCTTCGCATCGCTTCTCGCCTTTTCGCTTCAAGGAGGGTTTCGATGTACTATTGGAGGTGGGTTCTGCGGATCCTGGAGGGTCTGGCCTTTGTGGCCGGTCTGGTCCTTCCCCGGAGAGCGGCTGGGAAGAGGCGCTCTCGACCCATTCAGGTCGGTCGGCGTCAGGGCGATTCCACTATTCCTCGACCCGTTACGCTAGCCGCCGCGTCGGAAGGGCGTTCTTCGCCACCTGCGGCTGATACGGTTTCGCCGTCGCCGTCCCGATCGGTTGAGGAACGCCTGGATTCAACCAGTGTTTCCAGCGATGGCACACAGACCGGCTTGCACACGGTGGCTGCCCTGGAAACCGGTGAGCGCAGGGCTCACGCTTCTGAGGAGTCTACACCCGCGGAGGGAAGCGCCCGGGGGGCATCAGAACAAGCGTCTTCCACAGCGGGGCAGGATCAGGAGTTTGAGACGGAGGAAGTCCTTGCGCCCGCTTCCCGTGGCAACGGGCAGCACGCGACAAGGGGTCAGGGCGCCGAGTATCTATCTGGCGGCATTGCGTCGCCTGACGGCATTCAGGAAGTTCAAATCCTTCCTGGCGCGCCTGTCGAGCAGGACCGGTCTGGCGCGTCGGCCGAGGATGATATGGCACGCGGTGAGCCGGATGATGTTGCGCTTGCAGTAGAAGAGTTACTGGCCAAGGCCTCCGCAGGGACGGAAGCCGCCATTGCCCGGGTTGTTGCTCCTGCTGCGGACTCCGCAGGATCACCTGGGGCGATTCCGCGCCCCGTAGACTCCTCTGTAGGCCCTAGAGGGGGAGTACTGGACGTTGACCGGCCGGCATCCGCCGAGCCCGACGACGGGTCCGCCGGAAGGGACGACCGGTCGGGCGGAGCCGCCGAATTGCTCCACGAAGACTTGATCCCTACCGAAGAGGAGGCCATTCCTTCTTCTTCCGATGAGGGCGGCCTGTCACACCCTGCGGCCGGTGAGGCACGATCCGGCCAACAGGCCGTTCTTGAGTCTGAGTCCCCGCGAAGCGATGACCATAGAAACGGCCAGGCTGTCCTGCCCGCGCCTCAGCGGCCTTCCAGGAGGCGGATAGCTCCGGAGCGGCG
>JBBFLP010000279.1:0-3883 GCA_037478975.1 Armatimonadota bacterium | reverse complement strand
GCCCAGAAGGAGCGCAAGTGCGCTCCGCATCAGGTGAGCCGCCTTCATCGTATTCGAAATCCCCCTTCTTCCGGTCCTCAGGCGTTTCAGCCGGACCGCGCAGGCTGCGAAAGCGGCGCGCACCGGTCTTGCAAGCTGTCTCCCCGTGCGCGTCTGCATCGCGAAGGTTCTCGCAAGGGCTTTGTTCCACAGACGGCGCATAGTCTTCGCCGGAGCCTCAAGCAAGTCCCTATGACTCCAGTATACGGGCCCGCCGCCGCCCGCACAAGAGGCAACCGATGGATGTGCCTATGATAGGAGGGACCGATAGCGCCGCCGCCACCACAAGGGGCGACCCCCGTGCCACTCCCCGGGAATCCCTCCTTTTGCGGCTCCGCACAGTGTTCGCGTCCGCCAGCTCTGTCAGGAGACCCGAGCCGCCACATTGCCGCGCCTTCATCCCCGGCATCCGCGTTCCCCTCTACGCTGGTCGAGTATCGCGCCGAAAGCCGCGCGTATTGAGACCATGTACTGCCGGATATGGTTTCGACTCGCCCGCCGCGGGCGCTTCAACCACCGTAGGGGGAACATCCGCGAACAAGCTCCCGGAACACCGTGGGATGAGGGCGTCTATGCAACAAGCCTTACCCGCCGTTTTGGCGTTTGCGGGGTGGTGGTATAATCCCTGCGGAAGGGCCGCCGAACTCCCCGGCGGCGCACCAGAAACACCTTCAAGAGAGGGTCCAGACACGCGAATGCCTACGTACGTCTACCAGTGCAGAGCCTGCTCCGAGCAGACCGAGCTTGTCCAGAAGATGACCGACCCGCCGCTGACCGTGTGTCCGGCGTGCGGCGGCGAAGTGCGCAAGCTGCTTTTTGCTCCCGGCATCGTTTTCAAGGGCCCCGGATTTCACGTCAACGATTATCGAAAGCCCGAGCCGGGCAGGAACGGCGGCTCGAACGGCTCGGAGAAGAGCGGAACGGAAAGCGAAAGCTCCGCCAGGAAGACGGAGCCTGCCGCAGTTTAGTCAGCCCGTTCCCGCGAGGCGAAGCATTAGCGGAAAAAGGGCGGCCCTCGGGCCGTCCTTTCATTTCTGCCGCTATTGTTGTCCTGGCCTCAACCCTCGCCGGTGTTAGCCGACACCACACTTCTGCTGAATGCGACGCAACGGCTGCGGCTGTCCCAGCGCACGGTAAGGCCAAACGCCTTGGCCAGCGCGCCGGCCGGCAGGATAGCCCGGTCGCGTACCAGAATGGCCTCGCCGGGATAGACCTGGCCTCCGATGCGGATGGTTCCGCTCTTGAGATCGGCCGTCATTTCGCGCCCGTCCAGAACGGCGCTGGCCGTCTTGGTGGCGTGATCGTATGACACCCGGCCGCCCAGTCCTTCCACCACCTGGCGCAGGTGCACCAGCGACGTCCCCTCCTGAATCAGCGGTTTCTGCTCCGTAAAGCTCCGGATGCTCACCCGCCGGGTCTCAGGGACAGGGAGGGTGGGACGCATCGCCGGCAGTGTCTCCTTCCACGCGGGGGCGGCGGCCATCTTCACAAACGGCGGTTCAGGCAGCTGCTCCGGCGGAACAGAGCCGGCCGGTTCCTCCTGCGTCACTGGCCTCGGCGGGGCCGAGGGTTCTGCGAGTTTCTGGCCGCTCGCGCTTCTCACACGGCTCGGAGTCTGCACGAACGGAGACGGCCCCGCCGGGCCTGCCTCCTGGACGGATGCTTCCGGCTGGACAGTGGTCTTCTGTGCTGAATCTTCGTCCGGCGGAGCGGTCGGGACCGGCAGCCGCGGTGGCACGTCCGCGCGAGCCATTACCACTGGCTGAGCGGGTTCACGGACCGGTGCGATGGCCGGGGCGTTCACCGCCTGCGGATCGGCCGGAGGGGAAGAGAACGGCTCTGAGCGCGGCTCCGGGGCGGGAGGGGTTTGAGCCGGCTGTGCCGGGGCGGGAGCCGCCGGCTGGAAGGTCTGTGCCGTCCTTACGGGCTCCGGCTGCCTCTCCTGCCAGCGCGGACCTGTCGCCGGGGAGTGAGCCGCTTCCGGCGCCGATGCATCCGGCTGGATCTCTTCCACGGGCGTGCCGGGAACGGCCGGTGCGGTTCCGATGGCTGCTGCAACGGCAGGATTGGCCGGGTTCAATACCGGTTCCCGCGCGGGGATGCGCACCTCGGCGGATGATACTGGCTCTGAAGGTTCGATTACGGGGCGGGCAGCTGGCGCTGGTCTTGCAGAGGCCGCTTCCGGCGCCGGGCTTCGCAGAACGGGCGCTGGTTCGGGCCGGACCGGGCGGGACGCGACCACCTCCGGAGCGCGGGCGGCGGCCGCGGAAGCGGAAGATACCTTCTGTTCCGGAGCGGGAGCCGCCGGGATCGCGATCGCAGGTGGCATGGTTACGCGAGCTGGAGCCTCTTGCTGGGAAGAACGCGTCAGCCCGGTCACCTCGCGCACCAGCGCCGGACCGCGCTCCACGTTGATTCGCACCGCGCTCTTGGCCAGCACTTCCTGATTGCTGTTGCGCGCCTCGGCCTCGACAAGATGGGTGCCTTCCGTCAGTTTCTCAGTGTCCAGCTCATAGCTGAACGGCTGCCGGTTGCTGATGTACTTCAGCGTCCTGTCCACGTAGATTGCGATGAACGGACTCTCGCCAAGCGAACGGTCCGACGCGATATTGATCACTTTGATTCCGCTTACACGCTCCCCGTCTCTCAGGTTGAGGAAACGGATGGGGTCCGAAGCGCGCGGCGGGGTGGGGGCGGGAAGACCCGGAGCCGGAGCGGCGCCGTTCCTTGTGCGCACCTTTGTATAAGATTTGGCGATAAGCTTGTCCCTGCTGTAAAGATAGACCGAAAGCCCGTGCGCTCCGTCCGCAAAACGTGTGCTGTCCCACAGAAACGAGATGACACCCCGGTCCTGCCCGGCTTCCACTGCCTTGGAGGCGTAAAGCGTCCCGTCAACGTGAAGAGCCGCGGCCGTCACCGGTTCGGAGGCGCTGGACTCAAAGCCCACCGAGACTTCCACAGAGCCGCTGACTGTAGAATCGCCCTTCGGCGCCAGAAGCCGGGCTGTGGCCGCAACGACAGGCAGCCCTCCGTAGCCCAGCACCATCACAACAACAAGCGCCGATGCCAGAATCCTTCGCCACTTCATGTCCGTGTTCACATCCCGTTCCGCCCGCATTCCGGGCCGCGTTCAGGATACAGCCACCACGTGCTCGTGTCAAGACTGACCCTAATCCCGGGCCCTGCTTGCCAGACCAGCGTTGCCCCAGAAGAGGAGTTCTACTCCGGCCGCCTGTCCGCCTCCCGCGGATGCGCCTTGCGGAATGCATTCTCAAGCGCCGCCCTTCCAACGTGCGTGTAGATCTGCGTCGTCGAAAGGCTGGCGTGCCCCAGCAGCTCCTGGATGACCCTGAGGTCGGCGCCCCCGTCCAGAAGATGCGTAGCGAAGCTGTGACGCAGAACGTGGGGCGTCACCTTCGTCCGGATGCCCGCAGCGGAGGCATAGCGCTTGATGATCTTCCAGAAACCCACCCGCGTTAGAGGCCCGCGCGGAGAGACAAAGACATATTCCGATGGCTTCCGGGCCAGGTGCGGCCGGGCGGCCTCCAGATACAGCCGCAGCCACAAAGCGGCTTCCTCGCCGAACGGAACCACCCGCTCCCGGTTGCCCTTTCCCACGCACCGCACCAGGCTCTCTTCCAGGTCCACATCCGTGATTTTCAGTCCCACCAGCTCAGATACCCGGAGACCGCTGGCATACATCAGCTCCAGCATCGCACGGTCCCGGAGTCCGGCGGGCTTGGTGAGGTCGGGTTGGCGCAGAAGCTTCTCGGTCTCCTCCGGGGTCAGACTGAGTGGCAGCCGCCGTCCGGGACGCGGGATCACCTGTGCCGCGGAGGGGTCG
>JBBFLP010000278.1:0-3909 GCA_037478975.1 Armatimonadota bacterium | reverse complement strand
GTCAGGTAGCGGTCAAGGAATGAGAGCCCTCGACCGGAGGGACAGAGCCGGGCATTAGCAAGCTCGACGGTGGCGTTCATCCGTCTTTCATCTCCTCGATCAATCGTCTGACACGCTCTTCGATCTGATCCCGGATTCTCCGGACCGTCTCCAGAGGTTTGTTCCTGGGATCCTCCAGACCCCAGTCTTCCGTCACGTAGTAGTTCGCCGGGCAGGCGGAGGCATCCACGTCGCAGCCCATCGTGATGATGCGCACGCTTGACTCCACCATCTCCGGGGTCATGACCTTGGGATGATGGCCGTCCGCCTCAAGGTCTATACCGATCTCCTTCATCGCCTCCACGGCGGCCGGATTGAGCCCGCCTCCCGGGCAGGTGCCGGCGGAGACAGCCCGCATCCCCTCCGGAGCAAGGCGATTAAAAAGGGCCTCGGCCATCTGGCTGCGGCCCGAGTTGTGAACACACACGAACAGGACCTGTTTCATAGGGCAGGTTTCTCCGCGCGCACGAATGCGCTGTAGATGCTGCTGGCCACGGCCACCGCCACCTCCTCATCCGGAACGCAGTCCGGAGTCGCAAGCAAGGCGCGAGCGTCTTCAGGAGTGTATTCCCGGATGCTCTGGAGGCTGACGTTGCGGAAGCCGGCGCCCTCCAGCATGCGGACGTAATCCCGGTCCAGGGGGGCGCCCGCCACACACGCCGTCCAGAGATCCAACCTGGCGGCCACGCTTGCGGGAAGTTCGTGGCGGGCCACGATGTCCGCCACCGCCAACCGTCCGCCCGGACGCAGCACGCGGAACGCCTCCGCAAAGACCCGCTCTTTGTCCGCCGACAGATTGATGACGCAGTTGGAGATGATAACGTCCACGCTGGAATCCGGAAGAGGAATGGCTTCGATGTGGCCCTTCAGGAACTCCACGTTCTGCACGCCCGCCTTCCGGGCATTCCGCCGGGCCAGATCCAGCATCTCATCCGTCATATCCAGACCGTAAGCTTTGCCCGATGGACCGGTCCGGCGGGCCGAGAGAAGCACGTCTACACCGCCACCGCTTCCGAGATCCAGAACCACCTCGCCTTCCGATATCTCTGCCAGCGCCACAGGGTTGCCGCATCCCAGCGACGCCAGCAGAGCTTCCGCCGGCAGTTCTGCGATCTCCTCCAGCGAGTAAAGATCCGCGGAGATGGGCTCCTTCTTGCCTCCGCAACAGGACGCCTCTCCACAGCACGAAGCCGTACGGGCGGCCGCGGCGTAGCGCTGCCGCACCGCCTCCCGCATATCGTCAGTCATTTCTGCGCTCCCGTACAAGATGGCGGACCGGTCTGGACGCTCGCTCCGCATTGTGGAAGCTCGTCCAGAAACGCACGCAGTTCCGCGATGGCCTCCTCATTGACCGCCACATAAACCCACTTTCCCCGGCGCTCCATCAGGATGAGTCCCGCTTCTCGCAGCTCGCGAAGATGATGCGAGACGGTGCTGGGGGCGATGTCGAAACGGCAGCAGATATCCCCCACGCAGGTCTCAGAGATGCAGCAGACATCCCCGGAATCCGGATTGATCTCCACTTTCGCTCCGCAGGCGCGGATGAAGGTGAAGATGGCAAGACGGGTGGGGTCGGCAAGGGCGCGGAAGATCCCGGCTGTGCGGAGGACGGCGCTTGTCATTTCGACAGTCATCGAAATGATGTTACCGTCGGGCCGGCAATCTGTCAACCCCAGGGGGAGGCATAGGTCCGGCGGGAGAGATTGTTGTCAGAGCGGGCACATTTTTTTCGCACAAGCTTTACATATGCGGGCCCGTATGGCATACTGGAAACGGCGGGATTGGCGGACTCTGACCCGCATCCCCGCGCCGCAGGGAAAAGGAGGAGAAACACTATCATGTCCGGGTTCCTGACAGCCCCGAAGCGCGCCGTCGCCCTGATCGCGGCGCTCGTTCTGCTGGCAGCGGGAAGCGCCCGAGCGCTGCCCATCTATTTCACCAGTTTTGAAGGCGATGTTCCCTTCGTCGGAGGGCCGGAGTGGCGGCTGCCCCCGAGACATCCGTGGGCTCAGAACTCCAACGACCCGATGGCCCTGCGGACCATCGGCGACAACGACCCCAACCTGTTCAACCCCGTCCGCACCCGCACCGGCATCCGGAGCGCCTATCAGCACGAGACGTTCTCACAGTGGTCGGCCATGCAGGAGTGGGGGATGGACCTGTATGACGATTTCTACGTCCGTGCGTGGGTCTGGTTCGACCGGGAGCGCGAGCGCCTCACCAACGTGCAGACTCCCTGTTTCGACAACCTGGACCGGTTTGTCCAGTCGGGAGTGGTGACGGCCGCGGACGATGGGGGAATCCCCATTCCCGGATGGCCCGCCTGCCGCATATCGAAGCCGGGGATCACGGACTCCAGTGCCTACTTCCATATGTCCACCGAGCCCATCGCCTACATCCGCATAACCAGCGGGGACGCGGCCGGCAAGGAGTGGTTCATCCGGCGGCCTACCTTCTACACATGCGGAGGGCCGCCTTACGGATACAACCCGTTCTGGAACATCAACCAGACTCTGGAAGTTGAACCGAAGGCCCCTAATACCCAGAACCCGGTCGAAGCGGGGGTGAAGCCGGGGGATACGTATGAGATCTACGGGGCCATCGCCCCGCTTTACCGTGCCGTGCAGATGTGGGTGGAGAACCGCCAGCTGCGGGACTTCGCCAAATTCGGCATCTGGCACCGGTTCGGAGGGGAGGCCACGGCCGCCACCGGTCCCCAGTGCTCCGACACGAACAACTGGAAGTACTTCACCCGGCAGGGAGACAACGGGGTCAACGGCTACTACGATACTCCCTGGGTGGACACGGGCATTCACCGGGGCTACGACTTCACCGGCTGGCACAGTCTGGAGATCCGCGTGTACGGAGACAACCCGGATCCGTTCAAACATCAGCAGTTCCATTTCCTGGTGGACGGGCAGATCGTGGGGACCGCTCCGCGCTACACGGCTGAAGGACGCATTCCGTTCAACCGCCTGCAGATAGGTGGCCTGGCGGTCAGCCAGGAGTGGGCGTTCTGGGATGACATCGAGGTGGGGCTACTCCCTGAGGCGGGGACTCAGGTGATCACGGTGAACAGCATCGGCGAGGCGCGCAGTCTGCCGGAGGGCACCTGGGTGCAGCTGCCGCAGTCGGTGGTGAACCGGGTGGGGCCGGGCTGGTTCCAGATCCAGGCCCCGGACCGCGCCGCCGGCATCCGCTGTCTGCACAACGTTCCGGATGCGGGTCCGGGAACGCGCATTGCGAAAGGCGATGTCATCATCCCGGTGGGACGCATTGATCTGGTGAACGGGTGCGAGAAGGTGTTGAGCGTACTCGCGCCTCAGCTTGTGGCGCGCGGCGCTGCCGTGCCGGAGGGCCAGGAGCTGTTTGCAAACGCCCGGGACCTGCGCGCGGACTCCCCCACCCTGAAGGGGCTGTTCGTAGCGACTGCGGGCTGGATCGTCAACACCGGCGACAACTCCACGTATCTGTATATCAGCGACGGGTCCAGCCACGAGAACGAGCCCGGCGGCCAGGATCCGTGGTGCTACACCCGCGTGAAGGTCAGGGCGGACGGCCTGGCTTTCACAGGCTTCGAGTATCTCAAAGTCCGCGGCGTGCTGGGGTGCGAGGACGGCGACCCGGTGATCTACGTTTCGAACCTGGAACAGGATGTGGAGGTCCTGAGCGACTTCGAACTCTGGCCCTGGTGGAAGGACTGCCAGTAGCGCAACGAGCTTGCTGTTGCGAAATGGAGAGACAGACCCCGCCCGGCTCCGGGCGGGGTTTTTCTGTAATCTTGCCGAAAACAGGGTTGACGGGAAGCGCAGGTGAGCCTTATGCTGGAAGGGGTGGCTATGCGCGACCTGGCTATCCTTGTTCTCCAGG
>JBBFLP010000277.1:0-3939 GCA_037478975.1 Armatimonadota bacterium | reverse complement strand
CGATGCCTTACCAGACATCCTGTCCCAGCCAGGTCTCAAGGATCTGGGAAGGGCGCGGGGGACGCAGCAGCATGGCGCGCTCCTCGTCCTCCGAGAGATGTTTCCTGCTGACCACGCCGATCAGCTCGGATTCCCTGACGGGTACGCCTCTTCTGCGGGCGGCGCGCTCGATGAAGGCGAACACCTGCCTGGGACGGCAGCGATCCGGGCGCGTGACGTTGGTGGACACCTGCGCCATCCCGCGCGAGTGCAACAGAAAGCCCAGAGCCTTCACACCCTCGAAGTCCTCCCCCAGATCCCGCCGCCGGCGCAGTTCTGCCGCGATGTCCCTGGCCGCATCAATGTCCGGTACGGCGAGATTCACATTGAAGGCCACCAGCGGTCCGCGGGCGCCGACCGCCACCGCTCCCGCGGACGGATGGAAGCGCGGCGGGCCAAAATCCGGCGAAAGCTCCCCCTCAAGCGGACTTTCCAGTCCAGCGCGGCCGATGCGCCGCACGGCGGCCAGATCCCGGCGGTCTGGAACAGTTGCACTCTCCTCGTAGAGGTAGACGGGCAGACCCAGATCCTCCGCCAGTCTGGCTCCCAGAACGCGGCTCAGCGCGACGGCGCGCTCCATCGGCATTCCGCGCAGAGGCACCAGGGGGCAGACGTCCATCGCCCCGAAACGCGGATGCTCCCCGGAATGGCTCCGCAGGTCTATCCGGCGTAGCGCGGCCTCTGCCGCGTTGACAAGCGACCGCAGCACAGCCTCCGGCGAGCCGAACATGGCGATCACCGCGCGGTTGTGATCCGGGTCCATGGACGCATCCATCACCGTCGCGCCGCCGCAGGACGCTGCGTCCGTGATCTCACGAAGGACGCCCTCGTCCCGACCCTCGCTGAAGTTCGGAACCGCCAGCACCAACTCTCCCGCCGGGAGACTCATCTTTGTGAAACGCTCCTCCGTACACCAAGAGGGCAGCCGCTCCTCGCCGGAGCCGGCTGCCCGTCCATCCGTCCGCGGATCTGTCCTTTCAGGCCACGCCCGGCTCCAACCGGGGAGCAGCCTCCGGCGCCGGGCGCGGCTCCTCCTGAGCCGCCGGTTGACCGCCGCCCGCATCGCCCGGTCCCTGCGGCTGAACCAGTCTCTTGGTGCTCAGACCGGCCATCAGTCTCTCGAATTCCTCACGCTCGATGGTCTCCCGCTCAAGAAGCAGCTCAGAGATCTCGTCCATCTTCGCGCGATGCTCGGTCAGAATGCTCATCGCCCGGTCATAGCACGTCTCGATGATGCGGCGGACTTCCGCATCAATCTTCTCCGCCACCTCCTCGGAGTAGTTGCGATCCTCCATGATGTCGCGCCCCAGGAACGGGTTCCCGTGACGCCGCCCCAGAGTAATGGGCCCGAGTTCCTCGCTCATGCCGTATTCGCACACCATCCTCCGGGCGATGTCGGTGGCGCGGTCCAGATCGTTGTTGGCTCCGGTGGTCATCTGGTTGAAGACGATCTGCTCCGCCGCGCGGCCGCCCAGCAGGCCCGTGATATCATCCAGCAGCTCATCGCGCGTGGTCAGATACTTGTCCTCGCCCGGCAGAGCCATGGTGTAGCCCAGCGCCAGCCCTCTGGGCAGGATGGAGACTTTGTGCACAGGGTCTCCATTCGGCAGCAGCTCCATCACCAGGGCATGACCCACCTCGTGATAGGCGACGACCCGCTTCTCCTTCTCGCTAATGAGGCGGCTGCGGCGCTCCGGCCCGGCGATGACCCGGTCCACGGAGGCTTCGAACTCGTCCATGGTGATCTTTGTCTTGTCGCGGCGGGCGGCAAGCAGGGCGGCCTCATTCACCAGGTTCGCAAGATCGGCCCCGGAGAACCCCGGCGTGCGGCGCGCCAGCGAATCCAGGTTCACGTCATCCGCCAGCGGCTTTCCGCGGGTGTGCACCTGCAGGATAGCCTTGCGCCCTTCGGCATCCGGATTGTCCACCACCACCCGGCGGTCGAACCGCCCCGGCCTCAGCAGAGCGGGATCCAGCACGTCTGGCCGGTTGGTGGCGGCGATGAGGATCACGCCGGAGTTCGGGTCAAAACCGTCCATTTCCACCAGTAACTGGTTCAGGGTCTGCTCCCGCTCATCGTGGCCGCCGCCCAGACCCGCGCCCCGCTGACGGCCCACCGCGTCAATCTCGTCAATGAAGACCAGACTGGGCCGGTTTGCCTTGGCGGTGTCGAACAGATCGCGCACGCGGGATGCGCCGACGCCCACGAACATCTCCACGAAGTCCGAGCCACTAATATGGAAGAAAGGCACGCCGGCCTCCCCGGCCACCGCGCGTGCAAGCAGTGTCTTGCCGCTTCCGGGAGGCCCCAGCAGCAGGACTCCCCGCGGGATCTTCGCGCCCAGCGCCTGGAACTTGCGCGGGTTCTTCAGGAACTCCACGACCTCCTGCAGCTCCTGCTTGGCCTCATTGACCCCGGCGACGTCGTCGAAAGTGACCTTCGGAACATTCTCCGTGACGCGCTTGGCGCGGCTGCGGCCGAACGCCATCGCCTGATTGCCTCCCTGCTGCGCCTGTCGCAGGAAGAACATCCATAGAGCGACGATCACCAGTATGGGCAGGAAAGCCAGAAGCAGGTTCTGGATGCTGTCCGAAAGGAGCGGGGGCCGGATCTCGAACTTGACCCCGCTCTTCTTCAGAGTGGCGTACAGATCCGCGCGATCTCCGGGATCGGGGATGCGGGTGCGGTAACGGTTGCCCTTATTGTCCTCGAAAAAGAAGGTATCTTTCTGGATGTAGCCCGAGTTCACTTCCGGCTGCGGCTTTTCCAGCATGGCCCACAGCTCGCTCAGGCTCTTCTCGGTGCGCTCGGGGCCGGACCCGTTCATGCCCCCGCCCCTGGAGATGAACACCACCGCCAGGACCAGACTCAGCACCAGAAGAAGGTTCCGCGTAAACCGGTTCAAAAGCGATTATCCTCCGAAAGCGCCGCCCGGCCCCCCCGTAATGGATTATATCACCCGCAACAGGATGCCACTAACGCAGGCCCGGAGCGGCGGGAACGCTGTCATCAACGTCCGGAAGGTCCGCACCGGTTCCCGGCAGCAGATCCTCAGGCGCGAACAGGCTCCGCTGAGGCAGGGCCTCACCACCCGGACCAGCATCGCTCAACAGCCCGTCCCGGTCCACCACGTAGAGATACTCCCGGTTCCGCAGGTGGCTCACGCGCCCCACCTTGCGGCCTTCCGGGTTGTAAATACCGATCTGCGCCCCCACATAGCGCTTGTAGTCCTGCTCTACCACCCGGATGTTTGCCCCCGGCCCGAAGACATCCGCAAGAAGCGCCTCCATCGCCGCGCGGCTGATGAACCCTTCATTATTGAACGAGACGATGACCACGCGAGCCCTCACCTCTTCCAGCACCGAACGGAAAGCCGGAAGGAAGTTCTTGCGGGAGTTGAACGGACTCTTGCGGTTGCGGCAGTCAACCCGCTTGCAGGCCACGCCGTAGACCTCCGGGCAGTCCCAGAGCACCAGAGTCTCCCAGATGTGATAGTTGGAAAGATAGGAGTGCTGGTTGTACGGCGGGTCCAGATATGCAACGTCTCCCTCAAGGTGCCGCGCTGCTTCCAGAGCATCCAGCATAAAGGCCTGTCCCTTGCCCGCCCTCGCGCGGGGCAACACATCCGGCACGCGCAGGCACAGGTCGTTCAGAGCACGCGGGGCCCATTCCTTCAGATAAGCCATCTGTAGCCCGGTGGTGGAATCCACCCGGTCGGCGGCCTCCATCAGCGAGACCAGCAGGACCGCTTCCAGCTCCTGGGGCAGGCACTTTGCGGCGATGGCATCCCGGATGGCGTCTATTCTCTCCCCGTTCTTCGGGTGAAAGAAGCGCGACCGTATGCAGTAGGTCTCGGTGAAGTATCCGGGCCTTCCCGGCAGAGCGTTCAGCTCGCGGAT
>JBBFLP010000276.1:0-4002 GCA_037478975.1 Armatimonadota bacterium | reverse complement strand
GAGTCGTCGTAGATCACGCGCCCGTGATCCACAATGACCACCCGTTCGCACAGCGCACGCACATCGTCCATATAGTGGCTGGTCAGAACGATGGTGGATCCGTCCTCGCGGTTGGTCTGGCGAATGAACTCGCGGATGCGCTTCTGAGACACCACGTCCAGACCGATGGTGGGCTCGTCAAGAAAGACCACCCTGGGCCGGTGCAGAAGTGCGGCCGCCAGCTCACACTTCATCCGCTCGCCCAGCGAGAGTTTGCGCACCTGCACGTTCATCAGATGCGCGATCTCCAGCATCTCTGTCAGCGTCTTCACGCGCTTGCGGTACTCCGCGGGCGGGATCTCGTACAGCTCGCGGAAAAGCAGGAAACTCTCCTCAGGCGGCAGGTCCCACCAGAGCTGATTCTTCTGCCCCATCACCAGCGAGAACTGCTTCTGGAACTCCGGCCGGCGCTCCCAGGGCACGAAACCCAGAACCTCCGCCCGCCCCGAAGTGGGATAAAGGATGCCGGAGAGCATCTTGAGCGTGGTGGTCTTGCCTGCGCCGTTCGGCCCCAGAAAACCCACCAGCTCGCCCTCCTCGATGCGGACGTTGATGCGGTCCGCAGCCAGCACCTCCTGCCGTTTGCGCGTGAACAGGCTGCGCACGGCTCCGGCTAACCCCGGATCCCGCTGATGTGAGACATAGATCTTGGTGAGATCCTCGGCCAGAATGGCGGGCAAGATGAACCCTCCCTCAGCCTCCCGCGCTGGAATAGCTGCGGGTGGCCTTCAGCCAGAACAGGCGGCTGGCCACCATCAGGGACCCTGCGATCGCCAGCGCGGCGGGCAACATCCACAGATCCAGCGTCCGGGCCAGGCCGCGGGCCGGGACGGTGGCCACGAAGGCAAGCGGCAAGAAGAAAGTCAGAACGTTGCGGAGTGTCCGCTCGAAGATATCCACCGGGTAGCGAGCGATCACGCTGATGCTCCAGAAGGCCGCATCCAGATTGCGGATGCGCACCAGCCAGAAGGAAAGCGTCATGATCAGGCTGTCTATTCCGAACAGGATCATGATGCTGCACGCCATCAGCACCACGTAGACCAGGGTGTTTACAGGGGTCACCTGGATGCCCGCCTCCCGGACACCGTAGGCTACCACCAGCAGGGACATCAGGGTCCGGGCGAACTCCGCAAGGTTCACCATCCGGGCGGTGGCCAGGAACTGGCTGTCTACGGGCTTGGTGAGCACCAGGTCGAACGTCCCCTTCTGGATCTCCTCCGGCAGGCGGGAGAGATTGGGAGAGAACAGCGCGTTCATCAGCCCCCAGCTCAGTGAGAAGCTCCCGGCCAGCACCAGAGACTCTCCCTTGGTCCAGCCCGCAACCTGGTCGGTCAGCGCGTAGACGATCTCAATGAAGAACAGGTAATAGATGAGCCAGGCCACGGTGGTGGCGCAGTTGGCCAGGAAGTTGCCACGGAACTCCATCTCCCGGACCAGGCAGTTCCGGAAGAACACAGCCCACAGCCTCAGATAGCGTCGGAGAGTTTTCATCCCGTAAACAGGCGGACACCCGGGCCGCTTTCCTCAGTAAGGAGGGACGAGGCCGGGTCTTCAGAGGCCAGTATACACGCTCTGTCCCTGCTCTGAAGGGGTCTGATTCAGCCGCTTCTCCTTCCACGATGTGACGACCAGCGCTATTGCCCATCCCGCAGCGCCTGCGGCCGCTCCTGCGAAGACATCCGAGGGGTAGTGCGCCAGGCGGAAAACCCGCATGGCCGCCACCGCACCGGCGAACGCAAAAAAGGCAGGCCGGGCCCGCGGGAAGGCGTAGGAGGCGGCGAAGGCGAAGGCGACGATCACCGCCGCATCCCCGCTGGGGAACGACTGGAAGTACCCGACCGGCACACCGCCCTCCTGGTGATAGGGGACATAGGGCCGTTCGCGGTAAATGTTGAGCTTCAGCATCCAGACGAGGGCCCCCGCTGCAGCCTGAGCCGTGATTCCAATGCGCGCAGCGCGTTTCAGGTGGGCAGACCGACGGAGAAATCCGTAGAGCCAGAGCGCCGCGAAGGCCAGGAGCGGGAAGGTGGCCTTCCCGAAAGAGATCAGGATTGATACCGCCCAGTATACCGGCGGCGATTGGGCCAACCGGTACAGCGGCTCGTGCGTCTGACGGTCCAGCACCAAGAAGCTGGCCGCCGCGCAGCCCGCAAGAGAGACGGCCCACCTGACTGCGTTCTGAACTTCCCTCTGCTGCATTCCGGTCCGCAGGATATCCCAACGGCCTGCGAGCGTCCATGGCCGTGGAAAGAGAGAAAAAGCCCGGCGGCCCCACGGCCGCCGGGCACGCTTCAGAGATCGCGATATGCGCGTCTTACTGGACGGCCATCGGCGCTCCGGACTCGGACTCCCAGGAGTTGGTCCAGATGACGGGGATGGTCTTGTCTATGCCGAGCTGAGTGTTCACCAGACGGTAGTTGCCCAGCACGCCGACCACCGACACATAGTCATCCACGAACGGCTGCGGCGGGTCAATGCCGGTGGTCAGCATCGCACGGATGCCTTTCATGGTTGCGCCCAGGAAGTCCGTGAGGTTCAGCCCGTCCGAGTAGCCGCTTCCATCGTCAATGTAGAAGTAGCCCGGAGCGAGGTCGGTCTGCATCTTACCCCACGCGCGCACCAGCAGTCCCTGGGCGCTCAGTCCGGCCGGGCCGGGATTCGAGGGCAGAAGCAACGGCTTCGTCAGGTTCTTCTGGTTCAATCCCAGAGGCTCGTTCGCCCTCGTCGGGGGGTAGGTGGCAGGGTTCAGAACGGTCACGGCGTGCCCCGCGACCTGCTGCTCGCACGTTGGCGTGAACAGACCACCGGAGACATTGACCCGGTCACCTGCCTTCACCTCCACCGGATTCCCGTTCCAGTCCACCGCGCTCTTGTAGTTGGCAAGCTGCACCTTGATGCCCGTCTGCTGGCGGTCCTGCTCGATGTAGAAGAACTTGTTGCCTTCCGGATCAGCGAACACCCCGGTGACATACTTGTTGTTCAACTGGCAGGGCGCGCCCTCCGGCCCGTTCCTCTTGAGCGTCCCGATGTTGTTGGTGTTCGGAACCTTATCCGCCGGGATCGGAATGCTTCCCGGATCATGGCCGCCGTAGGCCAGCAGGAAATGATCCAGCAGAATGGTGAAGGAGGCAGCGGACCCCAGGTCCTGCAGAAGACGCAGGTGGAAGTGAGCTCCCGCGACGCCGCGATCCTGCACCATCGGATCCTGCTCCACGCCGTCCATCCAGATGCGGTAGGTGCAGTTAATGTCGCTGCCGATGTTGGGGGTGATCTTCATCCAGATGGTGTGCCACTCGCCGGGCTGGCCCGCCTCTTTCAGTTTGCATATGTTTACGTTCTGGCGGTAATGTGCCAGCCAGACATTGCCCTCCGCATCCTGCCGGAGGCTGAGCTCCGGGCGGATGCGGTAGAACCCGCCCGCGCCGTTCGGGATGGCTGTGTTGAAGCCGCCCGTGAAGAACCTGCGGAGTCCGCCCGGCGAGGGATCCGTGAACTCCTCCACCTTGATCCGGAAGACCACCGTCCAGCCGGTCATCTCAGGAGATGCGTCCAGCATCGCCGGCGCCGCGCAGTCCGCCGGCGGCTTCATGACAGCCTCTTCACCGATGGCGTAGGTGGTCCAGCGGAAGGCCGTGGCTGCGCCCGGTATCTTGACGGCCTTCAGCGCCTTGCCGCCAGTACCGTTGTCCACGATCTCCCAGTAGTTGCCGGGGCTCGGGTTGTTGTACTGGAAGACGCAGGCCTTGCTGCCCGGGAACGGCGCGCAGCGTATGTCCGTCGTTCCGTCGTAAACCCAGTACCACTCCGCCCCATACGCCGCCGGAGCTGATACCAGCGCCAGCAGAGTCAGAAACACGACCGCTCTTTGCATAAGAGAGGTCCCCCTTTCTCTCAAGATGAATGATGTCCCTGGAGAACAAGGATAGCCAGGTCGCGCATAGCCACCCCTTCCAGCATAAGGCT
>JBBFLP010000275.1:0-4063 GCA_037478975.1 Armatimonadota bacterium | reverse complement strand
GATTCTATGCGGGGCTTTGCCGCCACCCGAAGCCTGGAAGCAAGACCGGAAATCGTTCTGCAGAGATGGCTGCAGACCATCCAGTTGAACGAGCGCTACCAGGTGCCGCTGCTGATCGGTATCGGGTTGTTCGCCGCCGCCGCAGCCGTGCTGAGCGTGGTCTTTCTAGCTTCCAGACGTAAGTCCTCCGTGGCAGGCCGGCTTGCGGTCGGGGCGCTTGCCGTCGCCGCATGGATGCCCCCTGCCCTTCTGGTGCCGCTGGACCGGCCAGCCTACTTTTACCTGATAGCTCCTCTGTTGCTCGGCGGGTTCGTCCTGGCTGAACGCTGGAAGACGAACGGGCGATTCATCCCGCTGGAACTTCCCTCCACGCTCCTGTTAATGGCGGTGGCTCTGAGCGCACTGGGACTGACGGACCTTGTAAAACGCTCACTCCTCAGCGGCTGGCAGATGAGTGGGTTGCGCTATTACGGAATCGGGAACGAATTTCTGGGCTGCGCTCTCGGGGCGGCCGTGGTCATTCCGCTCTGGCGGCTTGCCGGAGGGAAGGATGCCACCCGCTACAAAACGCCTCTGGCGATATGGTTTACCGTCTGGGCTCTCATCATCGGTCTCCCGTTTCTGGGCGCCAACTCCGGCGGCGTGATAGCCGCAGTCGTAACGTTTGGACTCGCCTACCGCGCACTGACCGGGCGAGCCGTGAGGCTCCGCGATGCCCTGGGGTTGACGGTGGCCGGCTTCTGTGTGGCCTTCGGGATAGCCCTCGCAGATGCGCTGGTCTTCCGCGAGGCTCCCAGTCATATGGGTCAGGCGATCCGCAGTCTGGCTGGCGGGGACCCGGCGCAGATCCTGGCCCTCCTCCAGCGCAAACTGGTGATGAATTTCACCCTCTGGGTGCGCCCTGAGGCCCGCATTCCTCTTGCCCTTTTTGGCCTTGTCGTTGGCCTCCTCATTGTGAACAGGCAAAAGATCGTATCAAGCATCCGGATCCCGGGACGGCTCGGGCAGGGGATTCTGGCGCTTGTCTACGGCGGACTGGTGGCCGCGCTCGTAAACGACTCCGGGGCGGTGACCCTGGCGTTTATGGCCTGCTACGCACTGGGATGGTGGCTCTGGGACGCGGTTACCACCCGGACGGGCGGCCTCCCTGTTATGAGGGTCTCCGATGCGCGTGCTGGCCGTTGACGTTGGCTCGGTTCGCACGGGGCTGGCAATCAGCGATGAACTCGGCATCCTGGCGTCTCCCCTTCCCGCTCTGCACCGTACGGAGAGCATCCGGAAAGACGCGCGCGCAATAGCGGAGACGGCAGACCGTCTGAAGGCGGAAAGGATCGTAGTGGGACTGCCCGTCGGACTTGACGGAACCGAGGGCCCGGCGGCTACAATGGCACGGGAGATGGCGGAGCGCATCAGCAGGTATACTCGCATTCCGGTCGTCCTGCACGACGAGCGTTGGACAACGGTGGAAGCCGCTGAACGCCTGCGGGAGGCGGGCCTGGACTCACGGCGGGCCCGGCGGGTCGTGGACAGCCAGGCCGCCGCTGTCTTGCTGGAATCGTATCTGGAGACGGCCCGCCAGACCAGGGCGGAGGATACCGGTGCTCCGTAGACAATCGCGCCTGGAGCGGCTGCGCGCATCCGTCCTCGAAATCTTGAGGGGATCATGGCGCTATCTGGCTTCACTGGCGGCATTTCTGGCCGTTACGGCGATCCTGCTCCACGCGGCGTCACTCCCGCCCACCGCTGGAACGGAGGAGGTGATCGTGCGCATCCCGCAGGGTGCCACAGACCGGCAGGTGGCCAGCATACTCCACCAGCACAGACTCATCCGCAGCCGCACAGCCTTTGCCATCATCCGGCACATCGGCTACGAGGGACGGCCTTTCATTCCCGGAGTCTACAGGATACGTCAGGATACCCGCCTTTTCACCATTCTGGACCGGCTGGTCAACGGCGATATAGCCACCCAGAAGGTAACCATCCCGGAAGGATTCACCATCCGCCAGATCGCGCGACGGCTGGACGAACATCAGGTGACGGATGCCGCGGCCTTCCTGGAGCTGGCCTCCTCGGGCGCATCGCGATTCGGCATCGAGACGCCGACCGGAAACCTTGAGGGATATCTGTTCCCGGACACGTACTTCCTTCCTTTCGATACCTCCGCTGAACAGGTCATCCGCCGTATGCTGGACAACCTGGAGCGGCGTGTTGTGCGCCCCTACAGCAAGGAGATCCGGCGGAGCGGGCGGACACTCCACGAAATACTCACCATCGCAAGCCTCATAGAGCGCGAGGCCAGACTTCCCCAGGACCGGCCACTCATCGCCAGTGTCATCGAGAATCGGCTCCGTCTGGGGATGCCTCTTCAGATTGACGCAACCATCCTTTATGCGCAGGGACAGCACAAGTCCCGAGTCCTTTACAGAGACCTGGAGGTGGAGTCCGACTACAACACCTATCGTAACCGTGGCCTGCCGCCGGGCCCCATCGCGAATCCCGGGCTTGCCTGCATCGAAGCTGCCCTCCGCCCGGCGGAAACGGAATACCTCTACTACGTGGCCGCTCCCGATGGAAGCCACCTGTTCGCCGTTACCTTCGAGGAGCACCGTGCCAACATCCGCAAGGTGCGCGGCCGATGAGCCTTACGGACTGGCTTGCGCATCTGCTGGCGCCCGACCGCATGGTGGAGCGCATCTCCGAGCTTGAACCCCATCATTTGCAGGAAGCCGGGATCCGGGGACTCATTCTGGATCTGGACAACACGCTTTGCGAGTGGCAGAGCGAGACCCTGCCGGAGGACATCCTGCGCTGGGTGGCCAAGATGAAGAGGGCGGGTATCAGGATGTGCATCGCCAGCAACACACACGACAGGCGGCGCCTCCGGCGTATGGCGGCAGGTCTGGACCTGCCGACCGTTTCCGGAGCACCCAAGCCGCGCCGCCGCTGCTTTGCCAGGGCACTGGATATCCTGCAGCTGAGGCCAGAGGAGGCAGCTGTCGTAGGCGATCAGCTTTTCACAGACATCCTGGGAGGCAAGCGCTCCGGGATCCATACCATCCTGGTCCGCCCGATTCACCGGCGGGAGTTCATCGGGACAAAGGTGTCCCGCTTGGTCGAGCGGTTTCTGATGGGGCACTTCCGGAAGCGGGGGCGGCTGCCCTAGATCGCGCCCCCTTCCGGGAGCTCCAGCAATCCGTTCAGGAGCGAGGATAGCTACCTATGCAGCATCCGGTCATCTTCGACACGCTTATCGCTAGACTTCTTACTTTTCTTACTGCTTTTATGCTTATCGGCACCGGAGGGTATGCAGCCTTGGACACACCTGCCGTCACGCCCCACCCTGTTCAGAAAGCGCCGCTTGTGGACGGGGTTCTGGATGATGCTGTCTGGGAACATGCTCCGCGCTACGAGGATTTCCGCGCCGGATCGTCTGCGGCCCGTGCCATCACAGCCGCCCAGATCGCCTGGGACGGCGAAGCGTTCTACGTCGGCTTTCGCTGCAAAGCCGGCCCGGATATAAAAACTGTCTACCATCAGGACGGAGACCCTGTCTGGCAGGATGAGTCAGTAGAGCTGTTCATCGCCCCGTGGAACGCTCCTTCAATGGCCGGGCTGTATCATTTCACGGTCAGCGCAGCCGGAGTGAAGACGTTTCTACGCGCTGAGCAGGCCAACGAGAAACGGGACTGGCACGCGGCCGTCAGCCGGACGTCCGACGGTTGGACTTGCGAAATGCGCATCCCTCTCAGCCTCTTCGACGAGCAGGGACCGAACGAACCGGAATGGAGGATCCTCTTCTGCCGGAACTCATCCGAGCTCGACGAGTCCAGCAGCTGGCCAGCTTCCGGCGGCCGTTTCGCCAATTTCTGGAACTATGCCCGCCTCGTCCCGCCCGATGGGAAGCCCTCCTTTACCCGTTTCCGCGCTCACATCACCCCTCGTGAAGGTCACGGCCCGCGCGGTATCCAGCCGCTCAAGCAGGCAGCGATAGAACAGAGTGAGCGTCCTGTCATCATCCCGGAGCCGGTCTACGCCCGTTTCCACCCGTCCACCCGCTTTGAGA
>JBBFLP010000274.1:0-4104 GCA_037478975.1 Armatimonadota bacterium | reverse complement strand
GCTCCGGTAGGCGATCTCCCCGAACGCCCGCGCATGCCCCTCGGCAAACCCGTAGCCCGCAAACCCGGCGATGCAGCGGAACACCTGCTCCGCCTGCTCCTCCGACAGGCCGTTTGCCCGCGCCTTCTCCATGAACCCCGCCCTCAGCCTCTCCATCGCCTGACGCGAGCGAGCGTGCGTGATCATCTTGCGCAGGATGTCCGCCTCCCCGGGCGTGAACTTCGCCGCCGCGCAGGCCACCTCGATGACCTGCTCCTGGAAGATGATGATCCCGTAGGTGTGCCGGAGCGGCTCTTCCAGGGAAGGGTGGATATACGTGACCGGCTCAAGACCTAGCCGGCGACGGATGTAGTTCTCCGTCATCCCTCCCATCCCCGGCCCGGGCCGGATGAGAGCGATGCTGTCGATGATGTCCTTCTTGCTGCGGGTGCGCACGCGGGTGTGAAGAGCGCGCTGGGCCGGGCTCTGCAGTTCGAACGCCCCGATCGCCTCCCCGCAGCGGATCGTGCGGAAGGTCTGCTCGTCGCCGTCCGGGATGGATTCGTAGGGGCAGACCTCGCGCGCGTGGTCCACGGCCCCCAGGATGGGCAGCGACAGCAGGTCCGTCTTCAGGGCGATGGCCTCGATGTCGTCCTTGTCAAAGTGGGCGATCTGCACCACGCCCTTGGCCGTGGGCTGCAGAGGTGTATAGTCCAGTACAGGTATATCCGTGATCACTATACCGGCCAAGTGCGTGGAGATCATCCGCGGCAGCCCGGCCACACGCGCGCACATCTCGAACAGGCGCGTGTAGCGCTTCGCGTGCGACGGCTGGTGGATCACCTGTGGCTGGCGCTCCATCGCATCGGCGATCTCATCCGCATCGGCGCCCCGCAGCCGCTTCGCAAGCAGCCCCACCACCTCCTCCGGCAGGCCCATCGCCTTGCCGATCTCCCGCAGGGCGGAGCGCGCCCGGAACGTCTGGAACGTGCATACACCCGCCACGTGCTCGCGTCCGTAGCGCTCCTGCACCCATCGCACCAGCTCGTCCCGCCGCTCCCTGGGGAAGTCCACGTCTATGTCCGGCATCTGAGAGCGCTCCACGGACATAAAACGCTCGAACGGCAGATCCGCCGCGATCGGGTCGATATCCGAGATCCCCAGACAGTGTCCCACCGCGGAGTCCACCACCGACCCCCGCCCGGACGTCCGGATGCCGCGGGAGCGGGCCTCCCGCACAATGTCCCACACCGTCAGGAAATACGGCTCGCAGCCCAGTCTGGCGATGATGGAGAGCTCATGCTCCAGACGCCGGCGGACCTTCTCCGTGATCGTCCCGTAGCGCTCCCTTGCTCCCCGGAACACCAGAGTGCGCAGGAACTCCCGTGCCTCCCCTTCCACCAGGGCCGGGCGGGGCAGACGGGGACGCGAGAGGTCCGGAACGCCGCCGCAGCACCGATCCGCAATGCGCCCGGTGTTCTCCAGCGCCTGAAGCCACTGCGCGAAGCGGCGGCGCATCTCGCCGGGCTCCGCCAGATACCTCTCCGCGTTGAAGGGACGCTCCGGGTGGGGCTCGTCCACTCTGGTGAGGGTGCGCACGCAGGTCAGGATGTCGTGCGCGGGAAGGTCGCCGCGGCGCAGATGGTGGACATTTCCCGTCGCGGCCAGAGGGATGTCCAGTTCCCTCCCCAGATCCTCCAGCGCGCGCAGCAGGCGCATCTCGCCCGGCAAAAGCAGTCTCTGCATCTCCAGGAAGTAGCCGTCCGCGAACACCTCCCGGTGCCAGATGGCCGCCCGCCGCGCCTCCTCCCTGCGTCCCTGCGCCAGACGGCGCGGAACCTCTCCCCTCCGGCAGCCGGACAGGGCGATGATGCCCGCGCTGTGCTCCTCCAGCAGGCGCCTGGGGACGGCCGGTGTGCGCCGGCCGCCGTACTCATACCCCAGGGTCACCAGCCGGCAGATGTTGCCGTAGCCCTCCCGTGTGGCCGCAAGCAGCGTCAGGTGGAACCGCTCCGCTCCGCCACCGTCATCCATGACCGTCAGTTCCACGCCCGCCACGGGCGTGATGCCGGCCTGCTGGCAGGCGCGCACAAACCGGATGACACCGCTCAGGTTGTCGTGGTCGGTCAGAGCCAGGGCGCGGTATCCCAACTCCGCCGCGCGCTCTACCAGCTCCTCCGGATAGCTGCATCCGTCCAGGAACGAGAACGCGCTATGGACGTGGAGGTGAACGCAGGAGGCATCGCCTGGCTGCGGTCCCTTGCCGCGAGCCGAAAAGGAACATATGTTCGTTTCTTGCGTGCCCACTGTGCCCCTCCAGTGTCTCTGGGTGAACGGAAATGGCGCATCTCCGGCAGCCGGATGCCGGTCTTACAGGAGTTTCTTGAACTCCTCGATCGTCAGTCCGGCGTCCCGGACGATTCCCGCCATGGTGACGGCATGCACCGGATTAGCGCGGGGTATGGTGAGAATGCGCGTGCCGTCCGACATGACCACGTGCTTCCCTTCACGAAGGATGCGAAACCCGGCCTTCTGAAGCGCCCGGACTGCCTGACGGTGGTTTATGCCCGGCAGAAGAGGCACGCCACCTCAGCCGACTTCGACATAACGGACCTCACCCTCCGGGGCCAGGTCCCGGCTTGCCTCCAGGTACTCCCGGATGGCCTCCCGGATCTGCCTGAGGGCCTCCTCCTCCGTCTCCCCCTGAGACCAGCAGCCCGGAAGGCCCGGACACCACACCGCATAGCCTTCGTCAGTCTTGACCAGTTTCACCGTGTAACGCATGTCAAATTCACCGGACGGCGGCTCCCTGGAGCCCATGGGTAATGATACCACAGCGGCCACTGCCGCCTCCCTCGCTAGTCCTCTATCCGGTAGAGCAGCCACCTGCCCGCCTGCTGCCCTGTGCCTTCCAGCGGAAACAGTGATGCCCCGAGACGGTGCAGTTCGACCACCCTGCCCCTGCGATCCCGCACACGGAACACCGTGCGGACCGGCTCTCCGTCCCACCAGCAGCCGGACTCCCGCCAGCTTTCCACCGTCTCCAGCCCGCTGTAGACCCTGCCCTCACGGACGAACCGGGCGGGCGTCCCGTCCGTACCGCATTCCACTTCCACTTCCAACAGCACCCGGCGGCCCATAGCAAGCTTAACAGTCGAGTGAGTAGAGTCCAGAGTCTAGGATTTAGGGTTTAAGGTTTAAGGCTTAGGGTTTAAGGTTGTAGGCTCAGGGACGGGGAGACAGGCCGGGCATCGCTCGCCTCTCCGTTATAGACCTTCAACCTTCAACCTTCAACTCTTGACTCTCAACTCTCAACTCTTGACTCTCGACTCTCAACTCTCCCCCTCCACCGCCAGAAACCCGAGCATGCGCTCGCGCCAGCTGCCCGCCAGCTCGGAGCAGAACCGCAGCGTCCCGCTCCCGAACCGCAGGGTCAGGTAAGCCTGGAACTCCTCCTTTCCGTTCTCCATCGCTCTGATCGGAGCAAACAGGTCCAGCTGCCGCACGGGAGCCGCACTCAGATCCTCCGCCACCAGCCGCACTCCCTCCAGCGGACGGCGCACGCTCATCCGTCCCGCCAGACGCAGGGCCGCCAGCACCAGACGGTTCTCTCCCGATGCAGGTGGTCCGAGCACCATCGCCTCCGTAAGAGGCAGATACGAACCCTCCTCCCGCAGCTCAAGCCGCAGCCGTCCGCACCGCTTCCCGCCTTCCGCCAGCTGCGCCGACAGCCGCTTCGCCAGAGCCCGTAGATGCCGCTCCAGCGCAAGCCGGTCCGCCAGTCCCTCCAAGCGCGCCTCCGCCTCCAGCGTCTCCGGCGGCCAGGCCGCTCGCAGCGGATGCAGGTCGCGCCCCCGCGCAGCTTCGAAGAGCAGGAACCCCTCCTGAGGGCCGAAACGGGCGATGAGCGTCTGGCGGGAGATGCGCTGCAGATCCGCCACCCGGTGGATGCCCATCCTTCCCAGCCGCTCCCGCGTCTTCCGGGGAACACTCCACAGGCACTCGATGGACCGGTTGGCCAGAAACGCCGTCTCCTCCCCGGGCACAACAAGAATGCAGCCAGGACCGTGGATGCGTCCCGCCAGACGCGCCGTCAGACGCGACCCTGCGATCGCCACCGTCGCC
>JBBFLP010000273.1:0-4106 GCA_037478975.1 Armatimonadota bacterium | reverse complement strand
CCGGTGCGGCCCAGGAAGTAGGCCACCTTGCGTCCCTCCGTGTTGACTTCCTGCTCCAGCAGCTTGTCCAGCGGCCACGCCGCGGCGTGACCGTCGCAGAAAGCCACGTTCACTTTCCCCGTGTGCCGCGCCGAAGGACGGGCCGGATACTGCTTGCCGCCGGGCGGCTTGGTGCCGTCGGAGTAGACCGGCGACCAGTTCCATAGCCGGCTGGGCCCGCGCGCCGGGGGCAGCCCCACGTAGTGCATCCCGTCGGAGTCGCAGAGATAAACGGTCTCAGATGGCCGGTCCAGGTCGGATTGCTTCACCGGGAACAGCCAGCAGTAGTTGAAAAGGTTGATGTTGACCCCGAGGGTATTGTAGCCGTGCGGGTTCTGCTGAGCGTCATACACTCCTTCATCCGCCTGCCAGGCGATGGCCGGGCAGCTCAGCACGCCTGTGTTCCGGACATAGGGGCGCAGGATGCCCTCCCAGGTCATGTTGTAGCCGTCCGGGACGATCATCATCAGCGGCGGCACCTGCCCCTTGTTGTCGTCCGTGTACATCATCCAGGCCTTGGAGATCTGGCTGACGTTGTTCAGGCATTTCGCGCCGATGGCGCGGTCCCTGGCTCTGGCGAAGACCGGGAACAGGATCGCTGCCAGAATGGCGATGATGGCGATCACCACCAGCAACTCGATGAGCGTGAAGCCTGCCATCTGTCCGCGCTTCCCTGCGCTCCAGCATGTTTGCCGCTTCATTGTTGGTTGCTCCTTGGAATGACCCGGCGAGAAGCCTCGCGGGGCCGCACTCGTGCGGCCCCGCTTCACAGAGTCTGACGCTGCTACGGCTTCTTGATCAGCTGCCTGCGCCCGACGCTTACTTTCGGCGGATCGGCCGTCTCATCAATGATGCTGAACGGGATGGTCACCATGTCTCCATTCGCAGCGTTGCGGTCCCAGCGCTGGCAGCGGACGTGCATGGTCTTGCCGCTTCCGTCAATCAGATAGAAGTATCCGTTGTTGATGCTCTGGATCTTCCCCGTGGCCCGGAAGAGATACCGCTGCTTGGCCTCGCTCATCATCGGGTCCCAGGTGGTCTTTGTCAGGATGTGCAGGGCCGGCCTCGCCTCGAAGTCATAACTCTGGAAGGATCCGTCGTTGAAGAAAATCTCGAACAGGTCCACCCAGGTCTCGCTGGTGGCATTGTTGCGCCACCAGGCGCTGCCGCCGTTACTCTGCCACCCGGAGGCGCTCACTTTGGGCGAGCCGTTCCGGATGGTGCAGCTGGTTCCGGTGAGATTGCCCACGCCGGGATCCAGGCTGACCGGCACCGGTTCGGAAGGTGTGCCGGCGAACCACATTCCGGCCGCCCTCTGCTTGAACCAGTTCCAGTCTCCCTGCCACTGCTGTCCTGCCGGCGGATCCCACTCCTTGAAAGTCCCCTGAATGGAGAGATCCCAGTTGTACCACTGATTGATGTAGACAGGCTCAGGGGCAATCGGTGCCTGCCACTCGAACATGTACAACCGCGTGCCGTCGGTCAGATACAGCTCGATGACTGGCGGGATGGCGTCGTTCTGGGCATAGCTGGCGTAGGTGGTGCAGGTGGAATAGCGGATGGTCTGCACATCATCTATCTTCACGCCAGCGAAGTTGTTTGTTCCCAGGCAGACGTGTGGCGCCGGGTTCGAGTAGCCCTCATAGGGCTGCATGTGAAAGGCTCCGGTTCCCGCCGGCGGCGGGTCAAGAATGCCGATCTGGTAGCCGGTGAGGTCCTCGAACTGCGCCAGTGGAGTGTCGCCACCCGATCCCTGCAGCGCGGCGAACTTCCAGCCGTTCATCTCGGGCTCGCCGCCGGGTTTCACGGTGAAGAACCCGATGGTGGTGAAAGCATGCGCGGCGCCCGCGCACATCAACAGGACAAGACAGTACGCCGTCCATCGTGTGAGGCGCATCTTTGCGTTCCCCCTTTCGCTCTCTCTGCAAAGCCTCCGCGCGATCTTCGCCCCGGAGGCATCCCTCCTTGCCCGCAGATGACGGCGCGCCTGCGCCATCCTGCAGGCGCGTCAATTATACCACCATCCTACACCTCCCGTCGGCAACAATTCGCTTCGTTTTTGCGCCATTCTGGAGGAAGCGTCATTCTTCCCCGCGCCCCTTGGCCGGTCAGGAAGCAGATTGCCCCTCCTCCAGGCAGGCCGGACCGCGTCCGGCGTCGAAGGCATACGTAATGACCGCAGATGCCGGAGGTGTTCCAGGTATGACACGCTCTCTCCTCATCACGATAATGCTCGTCGCGGCTGTATGCGGAGCGGCCGCGGCCGGCGATGGCATCCAACTGCGCGGCATCGCGCCGTCTGCGCCGTCCCCGGAGCCCGGAAGCGCAGCCCTTCTGGGATTCGAGATCACCGCCCCCTGGATGACCGGAAAGCTCTTCATGCGTTTCCCGGAGACCCTGGCGAGCGCCCGGGGCGTGCATTTCATAGATCATTACCGTGAGGATATGCCGCAGATCGGGCCGCTTGAGACGCCCCCGGTATGGGGTGGCAACCGGCTCACCGGATCCATCGCGGTCCGGGGACGGACGGCGGAAGGGCTCTGGTTCTACGGATACGCGCGTCCGGTCCCGGATGGAGTGGTGATGGAGTTTCGCGTGGAGAATCGGTCCCGCCAGACTTTGGCGGATGTAAACACGCAGATGTGTCTCTCGCTGGATGGCTCGCCGGATTTCGGCGGCAAAGGCAGCCTGCGCGACGTCAGGGTGTGGTCGGGCGGGCGGCTGAGGAGCCTGGCGGAACTCGCCGGGCGGCCCGGAGAGGAGGGCAGAGCCCCGTGGGCCGTGGTGCGGACCCGGGAAGCTGCTGCGGTCTATACCGGCCCGCTGTCGCACCCGGACGGCTGGCGCATGGCGCGGGCCGTGGCCGACCGGAGCCTCATCCTGCGCTCAAGCTCCGACCGGCGGCGGCTTGTGGCCATCGCCTGGGACACGCCAGCTGCCCTGCTGATGAGCAACTCCGGCATCCCCTGCTTGCATGCCGGGCCAGGTGGTGCTGTCACTCTCAAGCCGGGCGAACAGCATACCTGGAAGGGCCGCATCTATCTCATGGAGAACCGTCCGGATCGTCTGCTGCAGAAGTGGGAGGAGGACTTCGGGCTCCGTGGCAGGCTGACTTCCTACGCGGCCGCGCTGGCGAAGGCTATGCGCCGGCCCCGGGTCATCCTGAATCCCTCCAACCAGTATGCCAATCGCATCCGGGGCGAGGGAGGCGAGGAACTCTACAACGAGGGGCTCAATATGTGGCATTACGCCGTGGCCGCGCAGAGGTACCTGCGTGAGGACGGGCGGGTCGAGGCGTTCATCACCCGCGACACGCAGACCCAGGTCACAACACTGCGTTACGAAGCGATGCTGGCGAACGCGCTTGGCGGCGACCTGCTCATCTCGCTGCACTCGGATGCCACCGGAAACAACACCCCCGGCGGCGGAACGTGGACCTTCTACACCGGTCCGAAGCATCTCTCCGAGGAAGAGTTGGCTTCTCTCCCGTATCCGCTGGAAGACTCCAGACGGCTGGCTGCCCTGGTCCAGGAAAAGGCGCTGGAAGCCATCCGCGAAGTCTACCCGGACGTTCTGGACCGCGGCATCCGGGAGCACTGGTCCCGTCTGTATATGCTCCACAGGCCTCGTTGCCCCTCCTGCCTCATCGAAGTGCTGTTCCACACCAACCCTGTGGAGCGCGAGCTGTTGAAGGATCCGGCGTTTCAGGATCGCGTCGGACGGGCCATCGCCGAGGCTGCGCTGGAGTTCCTGTTCCCGTCGAAGCGTTAGCGGAGCGCCCGCAGGCAGGATTTCCGGGCGCGCTTGGGGAAACGGGCACAGGCGGCGCGCTCATCCCGGCCGCGCCAGCCGGAGCGTGGAGGCTTACACTTTCGGGAAAGGCTTGCTGGAAGGACATCAATGGCATACGAACCTCGCAAGGAAGACAAGTTCAGTTTCGGTCTGTGGACGTGCGCTAACCGGGGACGGGATCCCTTCGGAGAGGCGACCCGGCCCCCGCTGGACCCGTTCACCATCGTGCGGAAGCTTGGCGAGATGGGAGTGTGGGGGGTCAGCCTGCACGATAA
>JBBFLP010000272.1:0-4165 GCA_037478975.1 Armatimonadota bacterium | reverse complement strand
AGGGGTGGCGGATGCGGTGCATGATGGCCTCGCCCAGGGTGGTGTGCTTCTCCTGCCCGTGGACGATGCGGTATGCCTTCCCGAGCCCTCTTATGCGTATTGCGATGTCCGATTCTGCTCCCATACTCCTCTACCGATTATTGCCACATCCCCCCGCCTCCATCAGCGGAGATACAACCCTTCTCCCTCCCCCCGAGAACGGGAGAGGGCCGAGGTGAGGGCGACCCAAATGCCCTGTCCCCCTCATCCTGACCTTCCCCCACCAGGGGAGAAGGAACTACCTCCCTCTCCCCGGGAACGGGAGAGGGCCGGGGTGAGGGCGAAATCCTATTCACTCCCTGTTGCAAAAATCCCACAGAACAGAGAGCACTCCTTCCAGATTGTCAAGCACTTCTCTGTTGGTGAACCTCACAACCGTTATGCCACGGTTTTCGAGGCGCCTCTGCCGTTCTCTGTCTGCGCTTTCTCTGGCGGCGTGGACGTCCCCGTCTATTTCAACCGCCAGCCTCAGTTCCGGGCAGTAGAAGTCCAGCACATATGGGCCGAAAGGTTGCTGGCGCCGCCACTTCCTTCCGTTCAACTGCCGCCCGCGCAGGTACCGCCAGAGAAGCTGTTCTGCCGGCGTGGCGCTTTTCCTCAGACTCCTTGCTTGCCCGGTGGACATTGCGTTCTTGATCTCACCCCCTCATCCTGACCTTCCCCCACCAGGGGAGAAGGAACTACCTCCCTCTCCCCGGGAACGGGAGAGGGCCGGGGTGAGGGCGAGATCCGATGCCATATTACGTTTTTTCGCCTGTTCCGGTGCCCGCTGACTCGCAGGCGCCGGAGCTTCCCTGAGCCCGCCGGCCCAACAGTCTGCGCTTACCCCACCTCAGAAAGTAATATGCTCCGCGGACGATGATTCGCGGTTCCAGGATAGCGGCCCTGACGGCGGTGTTGGCCGTGGCAACATACTTTCCGTCACTCCACAGACGCTTCATCTGGGGCCAAAGCGCCGTCACCGCGCTGTAATCCGCGATATGCCACCGCCCCTGGCGCACACGCGTCCGGCAGGCGGCGCATCTTGCATGGAGCGTGGCGCGCCGGAGAACGGTTCTGCCGCCACGCACCAGTCTATCGAAGTGGGCCGTGGCGGTGACCCCGTGCCGCCGGTAGGCCGCAAAAGGGAATTCCAGATACCGGAACCGGCATCCCGCCGCGGCGATGCGAAGCCACAGATCCCACTCCTCCATATGGGTCAGGCCGGCCGGCCATATGCCCGCCCGGGCGAAGCACTCCCGGCGCAGGAAAAATGCGAACACCGGAGCCCAGTTCCCTCCAAGCATGGAATGGAAGGGATCCTCCTCGTCCGGATAGGGGCGGTCGCCGTCCACGATCTCGCCTGCTTCGTTGGCGAAATGCCATTGTCCCAGGAAGACATCCCGGTCCGGCTCGCTCTGTGCTGCGGTTATGATCCGCCTGAGCACCCCCGGAACCAGGAAGTCGTCCGCGTCCAAAAACAGCAACCATTTTCCGCGGGAAGCCAGCAGGCCGGCGTTCCTGGCAACGCACACACCGCGGTTCTCTTGTTCAATATATTGGATGCGGGGTACCAGAGCCGCAGCCACCTCCGCCGTGTTGTCGGTGGATCCGTCATTGACCACGATCACTTCTACGGCGGGATAGTCCTGTGCCAGCACGCTCTCGACGGCATCAGCCAGAAAGCGCCCCTGGTTGTAGCAGGGGATGATTACGCTGATCAGCGGCGTGGTGGAGTCTTCGGTCACCGCTCTCCTCCGGAGGCGGCTTTGCCCGGGATGCGCTGTAGCGTCCGGTGCCGGGCGGCGCTTGCCAGCAACATCCAGACTCTCCAGTCCAGCGTTCCGCCCAGCAGCGGCCCGGTCATCGCCCTGGCCAGCCGGGCGCAGACCGCCGGGGAGCTCCGCCGCGAGAGTGCCGCAGTTGCTAGAGCCCTGTCGCGGATATAGGCTTGCACTGCAGCACAGCTCTCGGCAGGCATATGACGGGAAAAGTCCCGGAAAATGCTTCTGAGGGCAGCAATGCCCTCATCCAGGTCCAGCTCTGGCGGGAAGACGGAAGCTCCGTCCAGAATCGCCCGGTAGGCCGCCATCTGACCGGCCTCAGGCGTCCATCCCAGCTTTGCTTTTACGTAGCGCTCCGCGGCCTGCGCCGCATACCGCGCCTGTTCTGCTCTCCGTGCGGTGCTGATCTGCCCGGCGCTGGAACGGTAACGGATCAGCACTTCCGGCAAACACGCGAATCGGTGTCCCTCCAGCGCAAGGCGCACCCACATGTCGTAATCCTGGGCGCACGGGTAGGCTGGATCGTATCCCCCCATACTCCGCAACGCTTTGACGCGCGCCATCGCGGAAGGATGAAGCAGCGGACAGGTGTGCGTCATCATAAACTCGATCTGCGCGGGGTGCGTGGGTGTCTGCCAGAGATCCAGAACCCGGCCTGTCTCGTCTATCTTCTCGGCCCACGAGCCCGCCGCACTGACATCCCGGTGCCCGTCCAGGAACTGAGCCTGCCTTTCCAGCCTTTGCGGCAGGGCTACGTCGTCGGCGTCCAGTATGGCGATATATTCACCCCGCGCTGCATCCAGCGCGCGATTGCGGGAGACGGCAGGGCCGCTGTTCTGCTCATTCCGTAGGATTGTGATTCTTGGGTCATTGAACCGCCGAAGGACTTCCGGCGTGTCGTCCGTGGATGCATCATCCACGACGATCAGCTCCCAGTCCGGCATCGTCTGCCGGAGGATACTCTCGACGGCCTCAGCCACAAATCGGCCCGCATTGTGTGCGGCCATGATGACGGAAACACGCGGCGTCATCGGCCCTCGAACCTGCAAATGAAGAAGCGATGATAGGGGTTCTCCGGCACGCGATAGGTCAACGGTTCCTGGCCCGTCACTTCCCGCAGCACGCGCACCACATCGCTCAGGGCGACCTCCCCGCAGCCGATCTCCCAGAAATGCTGAGGATCGAGCGGCCGCGGTGTCTTCTGCAATCCGGGTGGCAGGGTGATGAGCCGGTCGGCGATCTTAAACAGCCGTGTCTGCACGAGCACCCGGATGTAGCGTTGCTGATCGGGGAGCGAAATGACCAGTCCCTTGCGGGCCACGCGGGCCAGCTCGCGCACGCCGGCCGGAAATTCTTCGAATGGCAGATGCTCCAGCACCTGGCAACACAGGGTTACATCAACACTTGCGTCTGCAAGGGGAATGTCGGTGACGCTGGCCACGATGTCCGGACCCAGGTCCGGAGCCACGTCCATGGTCTTGACCTCGATGCCTTCCCGCCGCAGCGAGGCTGTCACAAAACCGTTGCCCATCCCTACCTCAAGGACGGAATGAGGCGCAAGGGACAGAACCTCGTCAATCTGATGCCAGTAGCTGGCCAGGCGCAGCTTGGTGTCATAAGAGTGGCCATAGTGTCCCGCATCCGTCTGCGGAGAACCCGGCGCCGGTCTGGGAGGCTGGGAGGCGAACTGTCTGTAGGCGCTCACTGGATGGCAGCTCCCAGACAGGATTCCACGGACCATTCAGCCTCCTGCAACACCACACCTTGTGTGGCGCTCGGCAACTGACCGGATCCGAACACGTCGGCGGGTTCCGCATCCAGAGTGACCGCGCGCTCCAGCACGTCCAGATCCTCTGCAAGCGTACCCACGGCGAATTTGACGACATATCGCCCCGGCATCAATCGCCAGAATGGAATGGTGCACCGCACCAGAGTGGGCCCCTCAATCGCTGGCAAGACTTCTCCGGTCAGACGAGTGTGCACTGTGCAGATGCGCTGCCCGTAAAGCGTGTCCACGCCGATACCCACCTGGGGCGACCTGATGGGGTGGGGCGGGTCCAACAGAAGTTCGAAGGTTACAGGGCGCCCCATGACGGCGACACTGGTCGGATTGCCTTCCGCGTCTACCAGCCTCACGCGCTTCAGAATACTGACGCTACCGCGCCCCCGGGACGGATGCGAATCAAGATTCACGTCGGAGCCTGCCTGAGGCGTAGACCCTAGATACGCCTCAATGACGTCTTTGCTGGGACCGGTATTCATCACCCGCCCGGACTGAAGATGAATGGTCACGCCGCACAGTCCCTCCACCGCGGCCATATTGTGGCTGACGAAGAGGACGGTGCGTCCCTGTTGCGTGCTGA
>JBBFLP010000271.1:0-4190 GCA_037478975.1 Armatimonadota bacterium | reverse complement strand
GGGCCTGGCTGGTCTCCAGCAGGGTGCCGATCTGGTAGCTCTTCCCCTCGCGGATAAGGTTCCGCACTGCGGATGTGGCCACCAGGATCTCGTGAGCGGCCACGCGCCCCCCCCCGTTCATCGGCAGGAGCAGCTGAGAGATGACCGCCTCCAGAGTGTTGGCAAGCTGCACACGGATCTGCGCCTGCTGATGCGGGGGGAAAACGTCAATGATGCGGTCTATGGTCTGTGCCGCGCTCCGTGTGTGTAGCGTTCCGAAGACCAGATGCCCGGTCTCAGCCAGCGTCAGCGCTGCGCTGATGGTCTCCAGGTCGCGCATCTCACCCACCAGGATAACGTCCGGATCCTCGCGCAGGACCGCACGGAGGGCGTTCTCGAAGGAGTCGGTGTCCGCGTTCAGCTCCCGCTGGTTCACCATCCCCACCTTGTGCCGGTGCAGATACTCGATGGGGTCCTCGATGGTGACGATGTGCACGGGCCGGTGCGTGTTGATGTAGTCAATCATCGAGGCGATGGTGGTGGACTTACCGGCGCCTGTGGGGCCGGTCACCAGGATGAGCCCGCTTCCACGCCCGGTCAGTTCCTTGCAGATGGGCGGCAGGCGGAGCTGCTCCATCGTCGGGATGTCGCTCGGCACAACGCGGAAAGCGGCCCCCAGCGACCCGCGCTGGCGGTATACATTCACGCGGAAGCGCCCCACACCGGACAGACCATACGAGAAGTCCAGCTCCCGGCTCTTCTCCAGCCACAGGATCTGGTCTTTTGTCAGGATGTCGTAGATCATCCTCTGGATTTGATGCGGCTCCAGCGGGGTGAAGTCCATCCGGCAGAGGCGTCCGTCCACGCGCACGCACGGAGGCAGTCCGACGGTCAGATGCACGTCCGACGCGCCCCGGCCGACTCCCTCCCTCAGGATCTCGTCCACGTGGATGGTCTCCGTGTCCCGCCCTGCGGCCCGGTAGTCGTCCGTGTCGCTGCCCAGAGGATCCATATTGAACGGTCCGCCTCCCGCAGTCTGCGGGGAGGGTTCGTCGTCATCTCTTCTGAATGCGTAGAGCTGTCCCATAGTCCTGTCGTATCCGTCCTGCCGCGCGCCGCAGCCAGCGCGCGGGATCTCAGCCTGTGTAGATCACCCTCAGGGATTCCTCCAGCGTGGTGTGGCCGAGGAGGATCTTTTCCATCGCGTCGTCCCGCAGGGTCTTCATGCCCTGCTCGACGGCGGCTTCCTTGATGGCATACGCAGACGCCCGGGCCAGAATGAGGTCGCGTATCTGATCGGTGATGGGCATCAGTTCGTAGATGCCGATCCGGCCCTTGTAGCCGCAGTTCTTGCAGTTGGGGCACCCGCGTCCCCGGTAAAACGTGATCTTGGAGTTGGGGTCCAGCTTCATCCCCAGGCGCTTGATGGCATCGGCGGGCGGGGTGTAGGACTCCTTGCACTTCGGGCAGATGGTGCGCAGCAGCCTCTGCGCCAGAACCCCGATCACCGCAGAGGCGATCAGGAATGGCTCGATGCCCATGTCAATCAGGCGGGTGATGGCTCCCGGCGCGTCGTTGGTGTGGAGGGTGGAGAGAACCAGGTGGCCTGTCAGGGCCGCCTCCATGGCGATGAGCGCCGTCTCATGGTCGCGGATCTCGCCCACCATGATGATGTCCGGGTCCTGGCGCAGCATTGTGCGCAGCCCGGAGGCGAACGTCAGGCCCGCCTTGGGGTTCACCTGGGTCTGGGTGACCCCCTCCAGCTCGTACTCCACCGGGTCTTCCAGGGTCAGGATGTTCTTCTCGCCCGTGTTTAGCTTGGCGAGAGCGGAATACAGGCTGGTGGACTTGCCCGATCCAGTGGGGCCCGTCACCAGGATGATCCCGTAGGCGCGGGTGATGATGGACTCGAACAACTCCAGCGTCTGGGGCAAGAACCCCAGCTTGTTCAGCCCTACGTGGATGCTGCTCTTATCCAGCACGCGCATGACGATCTTCTCGCCATACACGCTGGGAAGGGTGGAGACGCGGAAATCGAAATCGCGGTCGTTGATGCGCGCCGAGATGCGTCCGTCCTGCGGTGCCCGCTTCTCCGCGATGTCCATGTCCGCCATGATCTTGAACCGCGAGATCAGCGACGCCTGGGCCTTCTTCGGGACCGTCATGACATCGTGCATGATCCCGTCTATGCGGAAGCGGACGCGCAGTTCGTTCTTCTGCGGCTCGATGTGCAGGTCGCTTGCGCCGTCGGCGATGGCCCGGGAGATGATCAGGTTGCCCAGCTTGATGATGGGCGCCTCCTCCGAGAGCTCCCGGAGCTGCTCGATGGAGACCTCTTCCTCCTCCTTCTCGGACCGCTTCTCGATGTCTATGCGATCTTCGTCAATGTCCTTGATAACGCTGGACACCACTTCGGAGACGTCCGATTCGGAGCGGTAGGCCCTGTTGATGGCCTCCAGGACGTCGTCCTCGGCGGCCATGACCGGCTCGATCTCGCAGCCGGTGATGACCCGGATCTCGTCAATGGCGTAGATATCCAGCGGGTTCGCCATCGCCAGCGTGATCTTCCCGTTGTTGCGGGCGATGGGAATCACCTTGTAGCGGCGGGCGATGGACTGAGAGAGGAGCTTGACTGTGTCGGTTTCGATCTGCTGGTCCGCCAGTTCCACATAGCGGACCCCCCAGTGCTCGCTGAGGCAGCGGACGCGGTCCCTTTCGGTGATGAGACCCATGCTCACCAGGACGTCGCCAAGAGACTGGTTGGGGCCCAGCTGAGCCTGCTTCTCCTGAGCCTCGCGGAGCTGCTCTTCCGTGACCAGTCCCTGCTTTACGAATGTCGCGCCGATGCCTCGGAGCTCCATAGGTTCGTTGACGTCCCTGTATCTTCCCTGGTGCGGCCCTTCCGGGGGCCGTTCTTGAAAAGGTCGCGCGGATGTCTCCGCAGTCATATCGTCGGCAATCCCGGTGGTTCCGCTTTCCCCCGTGAAATTGCCGGTTTTTCGGGTGGCGGCTCTTGTCCCGGTCTCAAGGCTTGGCGCGATGCGGGCCCCCGGCTCCCCGGCTGCTCCCCGGAGACCCGCATCGCAGCTCTGGCATCCCCGTCTACGGGACGTCCGGGCTGATGCGGCAGGTGATGAAGATCACCAGCTCGCGCTGATCGGTCGTCCTGTCGCGGTGCTTGAACAGATTGCCCAGGAAGGGCAGGTCGGAGAGGAACGGAATCCGCGTCAGCGTGCTGACCTCGTTCTCGTTCAGCAGTCCTCCGATGACCACCGTGTCTCCGTCTTTGATCCGCACGGAGGTATCCGCGAACCGGGTAGCCACCTGCGGCAGGGTGACGCCCGTGTTGCGGTCCGTGACAAGGGTAGGGGTGCTGACCTCCGGGTGGATCTTCATTGAGATTGTTCTGTCTGCCACGTTGATCAGCGGAACAACACCGAGTTCTATACCGGCGCTCACCTTGTTGGTGGTCACCGTAATACCGCTCGTGGTGGCCTGGATGCTCTCGATGTAGGTGATCTGGTCACCGATGAAGATCGTGGCCGTGTCACCTTCCATCACAGAGACCTTAGGATTGGCCAGAAGCCGTGCCTTGCCGTCCTTAATTTCGGCTTCCAGCGTGGCGTCCAGGAACATGCTGAAACTGCGGGTGGTGGTGGTTCCGGCCGCAGTGGTTCCGCTGGCCCCGATGATGAAGCCGTTCTGGGATTGGTCATAAATGAACCCTTGCTTCAGGGCGCTGTTGCTGCCGATGTCCACCAACCGCGCCTCGATGGTCACCTGTGGCGCCGGAACATCCACGCGGGCCAGGATTTCCATAGCCCGGTCAATGTCCTTACGGGTGCCGACGAGCACAAGCATCCGGGAGTCGTCATCAACGGCCCCTCGTCCCGGAGTTCCGCTTTTCCCCTTTGCGGTCGCGCCCGTGGCCGCTTCTCCACCACCTCCACTTCCACCGGAGTTGCCGCCTTCCTGGACTTGAGGCCTCCGGTACACGAGGTCGTCTCTACCCGTGGGGCGGGCAAAATCCAGTGCAATGGGCACCGGTCCGGTCGCAACGCGCAGCGTGGGAATCAGGCGCTCTAGCGTGGCGATCAGTGTGGAAGGGATGGCGTGCTTGATGCGGTAGTATTCTGTCTCCGAAGGCGATTCCGTGGGAGCGATGGACTGGTCCACCAAGGCCACGAGCGTGCGGGCGGCCTCCACGTCTT
>JBBFLP010000270.1:0-4198 GCA_037478975.1 Armatimonadota bacterium | reverse complement strand
GCATCCCGAACGCGCGCTCCGGCCGCAGCTCCGCCGCTCCTTCCGGCACGGTAAGCTGCAGCTCAAGCAGCCAGTTGTCCGCCTGGATGTGGGCCTCATCGGAGATGTCCACCCACCGGGCATTCGTCCAGTCCGAAAGATCACCATCTATCGTCAGGGCGCCCGCCCTGGGAATGGGGCGCACCGGGGCGCCGGCAGTGTCAGGCTGAGACGGACTGCCGTAGGGCGCAGCCCCGCCTCTGATTCCAGGGCGCTCCTCCTCAAGAGTCCGGGGAGCGGTCTGCTTGACCCGTCCGGTCACGGCATCAGGATCGGGTCGTTTCTCCACCTCCAGACGGAGCGACTCAGCGGCAGCGGGAGCCAACCCGGAGCGGGATAGATCCACCGAACCATCTTCTCCAATGCGAATCAGCCGCCGGTAGCCGGCCTTTTCAAGACCGGCATGGTGGAAGACGGTATCGTACTCGATGCCCTGGCGGCTGTAGAGGATGCCATAGAAGGTGGCGGCCGCTGCAATGTCCGCATAGCTGCCACCGGAAGGCGTCCGGGCCTCGCGCGGCACGCCGAAGATTCCGTTCTCGTTCGGGATGAAGCCGGCGGGAAGGACGATGGCGGCCTCGGCCAGCGCATTGCGCTCCCTGCGGGACGACGGCCGCGGATGGGTCTCAATGTGCGCCTTCAGGCCACGCAGAACACGGACCCGTTGGGTGTACTCCAGGCCGGGCCCTCCCCAGAACCAGAAGTTCCGCGCGCCCTGATCATAAGCGCGGATGAAGGCAGGCACCATCAGCGCCGGGTCCCCCTCGGGGTAGACGCTCACGCCCCATTCCCGGTCCCACTGACGCGCGGCTCCACGAAGGAAGGAGTTGAAATAGTCGAACTGCTGGCGGTCGTCCAGACCCTCCAGTCCCTCTCCCAACAACAGCTCCGGCACCCACCCGTAGCCCCGCCGGACATAACGCCCTTCATAGGTCAGCGCGCTGGCGCCGCCCGCCATCTGGTAGGATGCTGTCCACAGGAACGTCTCCCACGACGGGCACGGATCCAGCAACGGAAACATCGCGCCCATGTCCTGGATCCCCGCCATCCCCATCATCCGGCGGTCCGGCCGCTGCAACCCCTCAACGCGCATCTGCACCGCGTTGGCGAACGCCTCCGGACCGGGAAGCTGCCCCGGGATCCCTTTGTCCCAGCCGAAGCGAATGGCCGGCTCGTCAATATAGAAGTGAGTGGGAGCATAGTTAGAGCGGTAGAAGTCGTCCGGGAAACGCGCCGGGCCATTCCAGTAGACCGGCTCGTTGCGGACCCACTCCACCGCCTCCGCAGTCGGCGGGTGAAAATAGTTGGCCCCGGCCTGGATGAGCTCTGCATACTCCTCCCGGGTCAGAGGCTGGCCGTGCCGCTCTTTAACAGGCACGGACAGGTCCCGGTCCTCGCGCGCATCCACATGCCAGCCGATGCGCAGGTCTTCCCGCAGGCGCAGAATGCGCGGGTTCTCAAAGCTGAGCGAGGGAAAAGGCCGCACAGGGTAGCGCACCAGCGTGTGCCCGAAGAGGCGGCCCGTATCGGCAAAGCCTCCCGTATACCGGGAGAACTCCGCCGGTTGCGGGAAGAAATCCCGAGTGAAGGTGGAATGCTCCGAGAGGGCCGCCCGCCCGGTCAGCGGATTGACATACTCGATAGGGCCGCCATCCACCGGCCGGTAGATGTAGCGCGCGACATCCCCCACCCCCTCCGGACCGGTCATCGGCACCCGCTCGCTCAATACCCTGACGCCAAATAGCCGGGGACCGCCCTCCACATTGATGGCCTCCGGACCGGGCTTTTCCAGGGTCATCTCCCACCACTGGTAAGATCGGCCTCCCACGCGCTCCGTGGCTCCGGCGACGATGCGGACGCGGCGGACCGGGACGGTCTGATGCTCCGATCCGGCATTGACGTAATACTGCGCCTCCGTTCCAGGAGGAACAGCCGCATCTCCACGGATGGCCGCAAGAACACAGACGCCAAGACAACAGACGAGGTACGCAGGCTTCACGATCTTATCTCCCTCGGAGCGCCCCGCTGGACTCAGGCTCCGCTGACAGACTGGAGAACAACGACGAAATGGCAGATGCTGCCGCCCAGAACGAAGACATGCCAAAGATCGTGGGCGCTGAAGCGCCCCGGCCAGAGGTGTGGGCGGTCCAGAGCGAAGATGAGTGCGCCGACGCTATAGACCACCCCACCCGCCACCAGCCAGGCAAAAGCTGCCGGAGGAAGTGAAGCTGCCAGCGGAGCAATGGCGATGACCGCCAGCCAGCCCATCAGGATATAGAGGACCATCCTGACCCAGGCGGGAGCGTCCTTCCAGAGAAGGGTGATCCCGATGCCCGTGGCAGCAAGGGCATATTCGATGCCCAGCAGGCTCCAGCCCCATCCCCCGCGCAGCACGGTCAGGCAGACAGGGGCATACGTCCCGGCGATGAGCAGATAGATCCCGATGTGGTCGAACTGCTGCAGGCGCCTCTCCCAGTGCGGTGGAACGCGCAGGCTATGGTACAGCGTGCTGGCCAGATACAGCAGGATGAGGCTGGAACCGTAGATGGCCACGCCCGTGACGCTCCACGCGCTCCCGGCCGCCAGAACGGCGAGCACGGCGAGCGCGGCGACCGACAGACCCAGACCGGCAAAATGCGAGAGGCCGCTGAACGGCTCACGGATCCAGCGCAAGGCTCAGGAATCCTCCAGGGAATGCGAAGCGGCGGACCATTCGCAGGCAGGCGCGCCGCCTGCGGGGCATTATACCCTCTTCGGGTTCACCGCGCGACCCGGGAAGAAGGCGATTGCCCGCACCAGCGCCGGCAGATATAATGGCGGGAGTGCGGGAGAGAGACGCACGGAGATCCCGGCGCTCCTGCAAGCGAGAGAGCGCCGCTGAGAGGTTGCCGATCCTTTGACTTCACGCGAACTCGTCAGACTGACCCTTGAACATCGCCCCGTGGAGCGCGTGCCCAGGGACCTCTGGACACTCCCCGGCGTTCACTGGTTCCGCGCCGGGGAACTGGAGTCCCTCCTGCGCCGTTTTCCTCCGGACTTCGGCACTCCGGTCTACCGGTACGGTAGAGCAGAGCGAGCGAAGGGCGAGCCGTGCCGGCGTGGTCAATACGTGGACGCCTGGGGCTGCGTCTGGCACGTGGCCGAGGACGGCGTCGTCGGGGAGGTCAAGGAGCCTGCCATCAAAGATCTGGCGGATGTTGCCAGCTACCGGCCGCCATTCGAGCTGCTGGACAACGCGGACCTTTCGCAGGTGAACCGTAGCTGTGCGGAATCCGACCTGTTCATGCGCGTCGGCACCGAGACGCGGCCGTTCGAGCGGCTCCAGTTCGTGAGAGGAACGGAGCAGCTGCTGATGGATCTGGCCTACGGGGAGCCGGCTATCGAGACCCTTATCCGGATGCTCCACGACTTCTACTGCCGCGAAATGGAGATGTGGGCCGCGACAGACGTGGACGGCGTGCACTTTATGGACGACTGGGGATCGCAGACAGCGCTCCTCATCTCCCCGCAGATGTGGCGCGATCTTTTCAAGCCGCTCTACCGAGACTACTGCAACATCCTGAAATCAAGCGGGAAATTCGTGTTCTTCCACTCCGACGGCAACATCGAGGCGATCTACGGTGATCTCATCGAACTCGGGATTGACGCCGTGAACTCTCAGCTGTTCTGTATGGACATCGAAAAGCTCGGGGAGCTGTACCGCGGGAAGATCACGTTCTGGGGCGAGATAGACCGTCAGCAGATCCTCTCGTTCGGGACGCCCGAAGACGTGCGCGCCGCAGTCCGGCGCGTCCGCGCGGCTCTGGACCGGGGACAAGGAGGAGTGATTGCCCAGTGCGAATGGGGGCTGGAGACTCCGGCGGAAAACATAGCGGCGGTCTTCGAGGAGTGGGAGAAGCCATTATGACGCGCCGTGCGCCAGACCCGCTCCGGAAGGAGCGGCACCAATAGAAAAGCTGACAGGAACAGGGCTGGCAGCTGCACTGAACATCGGGGTGCAGGACCGGATCTGCGTATCGGGCTGGCTCCGCGCAGGGGATAGCGTGACCCTGCAGTTCGAGGCCGACCCATCTGCGCCAGCCGACGAAGACCGTCCTCTTCCCTCCCCCGCCTATGTAAGCACCCATCTGGCCCGATGGGAACTGACGCGGGATGATGC
>JBBFLP010000269.1:0-4204 GCA_037478975.1 Armatimonadota bacterium | reverse complement strand
CCGCGAGGGCGGCCACACCGTCGGCGCCGGAGTCGTCTCCAAGATTATCGAGTAGTTGTTCAGGGATTGAGTTGCTCCGCCGCCGGCCTGCGGCGCGGCGGCGGAGCGCATCCCTGTTGTCGGGAGGACAACGTTGGCGACAGATATCAGGGTGGTCATAACGATGGCGTGCACGGAGTGCCGGGCGCGCAACTACGCGACCACCAAGAATCGCCGCAAGCAGACGGAGCGGCTGGAACTCAAGAAGCACTGCCCGGTGTGCCGAAAACATACTGTGCACCGGGAGGCGAAATAGCTTGCCCCGTTCATCCGGGCACGCTGCCTCCGGCGCATCCGTCTGCCGGGCGCAGGTTCTCTCCACGGAGAGTCGCAGGCCCTTAGCTCAGCTGGTAGAGCGCTGGTCTCCAAAACCAGAAGTCGTCGGTTCGAATCCGGCAGGGCCTGCCATCCCCTTTTTCAGGCGACTGACACAGGACACATCAAGGCATGGCGACTAAGATGGCTACGGCCAGGCGGGAGCCCTCGATCTTCACGAAGGCGATGAACTACCTGAAGGAATCCTATGCGGAGACCCGCAGGGCGACCTGGCCGTCGTGGGAGGACATCCGGAGATTGACGACGGCCGTCTTCGCCGGCGTCATTTTCGTGACTCTCTACGTATACATAGTAGACTCTATCCTGGCCTACATCACGAAGACGCTCTTCGGACTGGGCCGCTGATGCCCTGCCGCAGGGCGGGAGCAGGCGGCGCGGAGCACTGACTCAGGAATGGAAAAGCACTGGTACGCGGTTCACACATACGCGGGCCACGAAAACAAAGTTAAGACGAGCATCGAGCGCCGGGCTGAGTCGCTCAACCTGAAGGACAAGATCTCCCGGATCCTTGTCCCCACGGAGCCGGAGCTGCGCACGCGCGGCGGCAAGCGTACGGAAGTCCAGCGCAAGATCTTTCCGGGGTATGTGCTCATCGAGATGGTGCTGGATGAGACCACCTGGCACCTGGTGAAGAGCACGGCCGGCGTCACGGGCTTCGTTTCTTCCGGGAACAAGCCGGTGCCGATGCAGGACCGGGAGATCGAGGGCATCCTTCAGGCGGTGGACGGGCCCAAGCAGCCCCCGCGCGTCAAGTGGGCGGTGGGGGATGTGGTCCGCGTAGTGAGCGGCCCCTTTGCGGAGTTCACCGGCAAGATAGAGGACGTGAACGTCCCGAAGGAGACTGTCAAGGTGCTGATCTCCATCTTCGGCCGGGATACTCCGGTGGAACTGGAGTTCAGCCAGATAGAACGGCTGTAGCCGGACGGCTTTTCGAGGGATTGCGGGGAACGCTCCGTTGCCTGGCAGCGGAGCGTTCGGCAATTGGGGATCTCCGGCTTGACGCGAACGCGTGTTCGCAGTCACAATCCTGCGGAGGGCAGGCTCCCGGATGACACCGTTCCAGTTCCTCGACCGCATCCGCCATTCGCAGGGGTATTCGGGGCAGATCGTTCATGTGGAGGACATCCCTCCACGGGATGCCCGGTATGCCGAACCGGCCCGTCCTCTGCCCGAAGCACTGCTCCGCTCCCTGCAGGAAATGGGTGTCGAGTCCCTCTACACCCACCAGGCTGCGGCGCTGGACGCCGTGCGGGCAGGAGACAGCGTGGCGGTGGTCACTGGGACGGCCAGCGGAAAGACCCTGTGCTACAACCTCCCTGTGCTGGAGCGGCTGCTGACCAACCACTCGGCCACAGCCTTGTATCTGTATCCTACCAAGGCGCTGGCGCAGGATCAGCTGGGCAAGCTGAGGCAGTTCCGCCTGCCCGGCAGGGTGGGGCTTTGCTCCTACGATGGCGATACCTCCCGGGACGATCGCGCGGCGGCCCGGCGGGCGGCCAGACTGGTGCTCTCCAATGTGGACATGCTCCATCAGGGTATCCTGCCCAACCACGCTGCCTGGGGGCGCTTCTTCCGCAGGCTGGAGTTCGTGGTGGTGGACGAGATGCACACCTACCGGGGGGTGTTCGGTTCGCATGTAGGCTGCGTGCTGCGCAGGCTCCGGCGGATCTGCCGGCATTACGGATCCCGCCCTCAGTTCATCTTCACCAGCGCCACGATCGCCAATCCGCAGGAGCTGGCCCGCGGCCTGAGCGGACTGGATGTGCGCGTCATTGATGATGACGGATCGCCCCGGGGGCCGCGCAAGTTCGTGTTCTGGAACCCCCCGGTGCTGGGCAGCGACGGACGGCGGCGCAGCGCGCATAGCGAGGCGACAGGGCTGTTCGCCGGACTGGTGGCGGACGGGGTCCGGAACATCACGTTCACCCGTGCGCGTCGCAGCGCGGAGCTCGTTCTGCGCTATGCCAGAGAGCAGCTGGAACACTTCGATCCGCAGTTGCGCGAGCGCGTCATGTCCTACCGGGCCGGATACCGTCCGGAGGAGCGCCGGGAGATCGAACGTCAGCTTTTCGATGGGAGCCTGATAGGCGTGGTCTCTACCGACGCAATGGAACTGGGAGTGGATGTCGGGGGACTGGACGCGACCGTGCTGGTCGGCTACCCCGGGACTATCTCCAGCGCCTGGCAGCAGGCCGGCCGCGCGGGACGGGGGCGCGAAGAGGCACTCAGCGTGCTCGTGGCGCTGGAAGATCCTCTGGACCAGTATCTGATGACCCATCCCTCTTACTTCTTCGAACAGGGGCACGAGCGCGTCCTGGTCAACCCGGCCAACGAGTATATCCTGGCTCCGCACATCTGCTGCGCCGCTTTTGAGCTTCCCGCCACGGAGCAGGATCTGCTTGAGTTCGGTGAAAACGCCCCGGATATCGCCTGGCGCCTGTGCGCGGAGGGCGACCTGGGATTCCGGGGAGGGAGGTTCTATTATCTTCCGGACGATTATCCTGCGGCCCTGGTAGGCATCCGATCGTCCTCCTCCTCGCGCTTCCGGATTGTGACCCGCTCAGGACAGGAGCTTGGTGAGGTGGATGCCGAGCGCGCATTCCGGGAGGTCCACGAGGGGGCCATCTACCTGCATCAGGGGGAGAGCTACCGCGTTGTCAGCCTGAACCTTGTCTCGCGGGAGGCGGTGGTGGAGCCCGGCGAGTTCCAATACTACACCCGCGCGGCGGAGGAGGTGGATCTGAGGGTGGTCGAGGAGGTGGAGAGTGTCCCGCTGGGCGCCGCAACCGCGCATTTCGGGCGGGTGGAGGTGACCTCGCGCGTGGTTGCCTACCGGAAGATAGACCTCTACTCCGATTCCGTGCAGGCTGTGGTGGATCTGGACCTGCCGGAGCAGAGCTTCCTGACAGAGGGACTCTGGTTCACCGTCCCTCACCGGCTGGTGCGGCGGCTGAGCGATGACGGGTTCGACCTGATGGGCAGCATCCATGCCATCGAGCACGCCGCCATCGGCCTGACACCGCTGGTGGCATCCTGTGACCGGTGGGATGTGGGAGGCATCTCGCATCCCTATCATCTGGACACCGGAGGGCTGGCGACGGTGTTCATCTACGACGCGTATCCGGGCGGAGTGGGCATCGCGACCGCGTGCTATCTTAGGCTGAAGGAGCTGCTGACGGAGACCCTGGAGCTTCTGCGCGATTGCCCGTGTGAGGAGGGATGCCCGTCCTGCATCCACTCACCCAAGTGCGGCAGTGGAAACGAACCCCTGGACAAGGCAGGCGCGCTGCGGCTTCTGGGACTCATCCTTTCCGGCAAGCGGGACGAGGAAGCACAGCGCAACTAGCCGAAAACGGAGAAATCCCCGCGGTCAGTCGAAGCGGTTCAACTGATTGAGCAACATCTCGCCCATACTCAGCATCCCCACAGTCAGGATCAGCACTCCCAGCGAGATGACCAGCCCGATGATGCCCATGATCCTTCCCGAAGAAGCGGAGGACTGGCCCGCCGGGTCCACGGTGCCGGCCTGAATGCCTCTGAGATCTTCGGCCGATACCGCAATGGCTGCGATTCCCAGCACGGCTCCGATGGCGAAGCACAGCGGAGCAAACAGGATGGAGAGCACGCCCAGAGTGACCGCCAGGCCGCCCCGGTGGGGGCGGACTCCCTCAGGCAACGGTTGGCGGGAAGGGGCCTGCACACCGAGCCGCGAGGGCGTGGCCTGCGCTGGCTGATCGTCGGCAGGCTTTTCAGGCACCCTAAGGGCGGTGGAGCAGCGGACGCAGGCCACCTCCAAGCCCACGTAATCGTCCTCCGCAGTCATCAACTG
>JBBFLP010000268.1:0-4215 GCA_037478975.1 Armatimonadota bacterium | reverse complement strand
TCGCTCTGGGAGTGGCCATCGGGGCGGCCACGGCCTGTGTGCTGGGAGTTGCGATCCAGCGCGGACACAGCCTGGGGTATGTGCTGGCAGCCGCGTTGCTACTGCTCCTGCTGGTTGGCACGGCCTGGCTGGCCAACAACACCGAGCTGATCGTCCTGACCGCCACTCTGGCCGTCTCGGCCTCGCTGTACGCCATCGCCGCCGTCATCACCTGCCTGCTGGTCCACCCTGTGCACCGCGACCGCCGTCGGGAGTGATTCAGGCGCCGCGAACCGCCTCCCATATGCGCAGGGCGCTCCTCAACAACCCTTCCAGATCGTCGAGAGGAAGCTGTGACGCGGCATCAGAGAGAGCCCGGTCCGGATCGGGGTGGGTTTCCAGAAACAGAGCATCTGCGCCCGCCGCCACCGCCGACCTCACCAGAGTGGGAATGAACTGACGATTTCCCCCCGAAGCGTTGCCCAGTCCTCCAGGCCGCTGCACACTGTGGGTGGCGTCGAAGACCACGGGGTATCCGGTCTCGCGCATCACGGGGATGGAGGTCATATCGGCCACCAGCTGGTTATACCCGAAGCTGGAGCCGCGCTCGCTGAGGAGAATACGCCGGTTGCCTGTGGATTCAATCTTGCGCACGGCGTTCACCATATCGTGCGGCGCCACGAACTGCCCCTTCTTGACGTTCACCGTCTTGCCGGTGCGTCCGCAGGCCAGCAGCAGGTCGGTCTGGCGGCAGAGGAAAGCGGGGATCTGGAGGATATCCACAGCCTGCCCGGCGGGATCGGCCTGCCAGGTCTCGTGCACATCGGTCAACACGGGCACGCCGAACTCCGTCCGGATCTGCGCCAGAATCTCCAGCCCTTTCTCGATTCCCGGGCCCCGGAAGCTTTCCACCGACGTCCGGTTCGCCTTGTCGAAGCTGGCCTTGAAGACGCAGCCGATGTCCAGCCTGGCGCAGATCTCGACCAGCCGGCCGGCCACAATCCTGCACAGGTCCAGGCTCTCGATGACGCAGGGGCCGCCGATGACCACCAGCCTGTCTCCACCGAACTCAACGTTCTCCGATATCTTCACTCTGGTCATAGCGCCATGATAGCCGAGAAGCGCCGCCCCGCGTCACGGCTGGAAACAGGAGCGCGTCTGGTGTATCATCCCCGAGAGATACTTCACGAAAGGACATTTCGAATGGCCGACCCTCAGCTGCTCACCGTGAGCGCTCCTTCTCTGGGCATCTTCATCGCAGCCGTCCTGGGGCTTCTGGCCTGCAGCACCTCCGCCGAAGCCGCATCGCTTCCTGAAGCAGTGGATCTGACGACCGAACACCGCACCAACCCCCTGGGGATTGACGCCGCAGAGCCGCGTCTTTCCTGGCGATTCGCACAGGATGGCCGGGGGCGCCGGCAATCTGCCTATCAGATCCAGGTTGCCGGTGGTCCGGAAGCCCTTCTGGCCGGCAACACCCTGCTGGACACCGGCAAGGTGGAATCTTCGCAGTCTCTCAGCATTCCGCTCAAGGGCCTGCGCCTTGCCAGCCAGATGCGCTACTGGTGGAGGGTGAAGGTCTGGGACGACGAGGGAAAGGCAGGACCGTGGTCGCCCCCTGCGTTCTTCGAAACGGGCTTGCTGCACAGGGCAGAATGGGAAGGCGTATGGATCACATCTCCCATCGGCGGCAACGGCTACCATTCCGACATTACCGCCGAAGCGGACACTGAAAAATGGGTGCAGGTAGACCTCGGCGACAGCCGCGAAATTGCGGCAGTCACTCTGTTCCCCGCCCGGCCCTACAACTGGAATGAAGACACCCCCGGCTTTGGCTTTCCGCTGCGCTACCGGGTGGAGGTGTCGGACGACGCGGATTTCCGGCGGTCCACGGTGGTGGCGGACCGGACGGGCGAGGACCAGCCCAATCCGGGGGAAAAGCCGGTCGAGTTCCGTTTCGAGCCTGTCCGCGCCCGTTACGTCCGCCTGACAGCAACCCGCCTTTACACGCGACAGGACGGTCAGAAGTTGCTGGCGCTCGCGGAGCTGCAGGCGGCCGGGCCGTCAGGAGAAATCCTCACGGCCGGGCGTCCAGTCGCGGCGCTGGACAGCACCGAGGCGCACGGGTGGAGCCTGGAGAACCTGACCGAGGGTATAACCCGTTCCACAGCTCCGTCGCGTATCGCGCCGCTGTTCCGCAAGGAGTTTACTCTGACGAAGCCGGTGCGCAGAGCCAGGGCGTATGTGTGTGGCCTGGGTTACTACGAGTTGCACCTTAACGGACAGAAGGTTGGGGACCACGTTCTGGATCCCGCGTATACGAACTTTGAGAAGCGCGCTTACTACTCCACCTACGACGTTACAGACTTGCTGCGCGTAGGGCCGAACGCCGCTGGCGCCATTCTGGGAAAGGGATGGTGGGGGCGCTCGCCGGTGCTGATCGTACAGATAAACATTGAGCACGACGACGGTACCCGTACCAGCGTGTTCACGGATGGCACGTGGAAGCGCGGACAGAGCCCCATCCTCGACAACTCTCTGTACCACGGCGAGACCTACGACGCCCGGCTGGAGCAGGACGGATGGGACGAGCCCGGCTTTGACGACTCGAACTGGGAGGAAGCCATCGTCGCGCCGGAGTGGCCCACACAGCAGCTCTCCGCCCAGACCATCCAGCCCATCCGGGTCACGGAGACCCTGACCTTCAAGAGCATGAAACCCGGGAAGGACTGCTGGGTCTTCGACTTCGGCCAGAACTTCAGCGGGTGGTGCCGCTTGACGGTGGCCGGTCCGGCGGGCAACGTGATCACTCTGAAGCACGCGGAGGTGCTGTATCCCGACGGCACGGTGAATCAGGAGAACCTGCGATCGGCCAAGGCCACTGACACCTACATTACTCGCGGATCCGGCACGGAGGTCTACGAGCCGCGCTTCACCTATCACGGCTTCCGTTACGTGCAGTTGGAAGGGTTTCCGGGGCATCCCTCCGGCTGGGACGTACTGAAGGGACGCGTGGTGCACACAGACATGCCCGCACGGGGGACGTTCGAGTGCTCCAATGAACTGCTGAACCAGATCCACCGCAACTCCTGCTGGGGATTCCGGACGAATTTCCATTCCATCCCCACGGACTGCCCGCAAAGGGACGAGCGTCAGGGATGGATGGGCGACGCCGGCATGACCTCCGACATGGGGCTTTACAACTTCGACGCCGCCGCCGCGTATAACAAGTTCCTGCAGGATATCGCGGACGCTCAGGGCGAGGACGGGCGCATCCCGGACACCGTTCCGCATATCTGGGGGACGAATCCGGGCGATCCGATGTGGTCCGCGGCGTACCATTTCATCGTCCGTGACATGTACCGCCACACGGGCGACCGCACCCTGCTGGAACGTCACTACGACGGGATGAAGCGCTACGTGCAGATGCTGGAGCGCGAAGCGCAGGACTACATCATCACCCGCAACAACTACGGCGACTGGGTGGGCATTGTGGAGACCCCGAAGGATCTGATCTCAACGGGGAGCTTCATTCTGGTGTCGAATATCGTGGCCGACGCTGCAGAGGTGCTGGCTAGGGAGGATGATGCGCGCTACTTCCGCGAGCTGAGCTCGCGCATCGCAGAGGCGTTCAATGCGCGCTTCCTGAACAGGGAGACCGCAGTCTATGGAAACGGCAGCCAGTACAGCTACGTCTGGCCCCTGTACCTGAAGATCGTGCCGCCGGAGCTGCACGCCCGTGTGGTGGAGAACCTGGTGCACGACATCATGGTGAATCACAAAGGGCACCTGAGCACAGGGTTCCTGGGAGCGCGCTATATGTTCGAGGTGCTCTGCGACGAGGGGCACGCAGACGTCGCCTATACCATCATGAACCAGAGGGATTACCCCAGCTACGGCTATATGATCGAGATGGGGGCCACCACCATCTGGGAGCTGTGGAAATACGAGACCGGCCGGGGGATGAACTCGCACAACCATCCTGCCTTCGGGTTCATCAGCGGCTGGTTCTACAGCGATATCGCGGGAATCGTGCCCACCTGGGAAGGAGCTGGCTTTGGCCGCTTCGACATCAAACCGCACCTGATGGGCGACCTCAAGAGCGCGCGGGCCAGTGTGGACACGGTGCGCGGCAGGGTGTCGTCGAGCTGGGAGCGGGAGGGCTCCACAGTGCGCCTGGAGGTCACCATTCCCGCCAACTCCACGGCGGATGTCTGGGTGCCTCTGGCCGGCGAG
>JBBFLP010000267.1:0-4272 GCA_037478975.1 Armatimonadota bacterium | reverse complement strand
TGCGCTCAGATCTCCCTGCGCCATTCCAGTGACTGGATCAGCGTGGCCTGGTCGGCGTAGTCGAGATCGCCTCCCACGGGCATCCCGTGGGCTATGCGGGTCACGCGCAACCCCAGCGGCTTGATGATGCCCGCCAGATACATCGCGGTGGCGTCCCCTTCGATGGTGGGGTTCGTTGCGATGATGACTTCACGGAACTCCCCGTGCGCGATCCGCTGCTGCAGCTCCCGCACGCGGAGCATCTCCGCGGAGACCCCGTCCATGGGCGAAATGACTCCCTGCAGGACGTGATAGAGCCCGCGGTATTCGTTGGTGCGTTCGAAAGCCACCAGATCCCGGGTATCAGCCACCACACAGAGCAATCCCTGGTCGCGGTTGGGGTCACGGCAGATCTCGCAAAGGTCCTGGTCTGTGTAGTTGAAGCAGACGCGGCACGTGTGGACGTGGGACTTCGCTTCCAGCACGGCCTCAGCCAGAGCGCGGGCTTCCTCGTCCGACATGCGCAGGATGTGGAAGGCCAGACGCTGCGCCGACTTCGGGCCGACTCCGGGAAGCTTCTCCAGCTCGCCCACCAGTCTCGAAAGCGGCCGGGTCAGATAGGATGGCATCTCAGGCAGGCTAATGTCTTCAGAGGCCGGGGATGTTCAGACCTTGCGGAAGCCCCAGCCCGCCGGTCAGATCCCTCACGCGCTCGGCGCGCATCTCCTGTACCTTCTCCAACGCCTCGCGCACCGCGGTCACGACCAGATCTTCGAGCATCTCCACGTCTTCAGGGTCCACCACCTGGGGATCTATGGTGATGTCAAGGAGTTCTCCCTTGCCCGTGACCACGGCGCGGACCATGCCTCCGCCCGACGTGGCCTCCACGCGCTCCGCGGCAAGCTCCTCCTCAAGGCGCTGGGCGTCCTCCGCCATCTTCTGCGCCTGCTTCATCAGGTCCCCGAAACCGCCCAGGTTGCCAAATCCTCTCGCCATATCCCTGCTATCCTGATCGTATTATCCCGTGCGCTATGCCTGCCGGGGTCAGTCGCCCGCGAACGGATCCTTCTCATCCAGTACCTCGCCGCCGAAGGTCCGGATTACCTCTTCGACCAGAGGCATCACTCCGCCGGTCTTCCCGGACTTCGGCTCTGCCGCCTCCGGGGCTGCCGCGGGCTCCTGCGGGGCAATTTTCTGCGTCGCGGTTTGAGCCGCCTGGGCCAGCCTGGCCCTGACGCGAACCGACGCGCCGGTGACCTTCTCGAAAGCGGCCTCGATCTTAATCCGCGACTCCACAGCTTCCGTCCGGCTGACGTGGAACGTGCGGTCACCGTCGAATTCTATGATAATGACGCCGTCATCCACCGCCCCCACCCGGCCGTCCTTCAGTATAGCACACAGGCTGGTGTTCGCCCTGTCGGCCCGGAGCGCCTGGATGACTTGCGGCCACGCCTGCCGGAATAGCGCGAGATCCGGCGGAACGTCCGGACGTGCGGCGCCAGTAACAGCAGCGGGAGGGGCGGATGGTTCTCCGTCAGTTGAAGGTAAACCCGTGACCGGGGCAGTCTGAGACACCGGAGCGGTTGCAGCCATTACTTCAGGGCGCGGCGGTGCTACCGCCGTAGCTTCCGCAGGTGCCAACGAGCCGGCAACCGGTTGGGAGGGACTCTGGATGGCGGACAACAGGGCCACCTCGATGGCCAGATCGGCCCGCTCCCAGTGCCGCAGACCGGCCTCCGCTTCGGAAAGATGATACACGAGCTTCAGCAGGCGGCCTGCGAGCGCTCCGTCCGCAGGATTGTTCGCCGCCAGCGCGGATTCCATCCGGCTCCGCGCCTCTTCCACCAGTGCTGAGAGGAGCCGGGAGGGATCCGCTCCCCCATCCCAGCAGGAACGCATCTGATCCAGCACAGCGGCGGCATCTCCTGACAGCAGGGCATCCAGAAGGCGGCCAGTCAGGTCCGCCGGAAGGGCGCCCAGCACCTTGCGGGCATCCTCCGCTGTCACGCGCTCACCCGCGAATGCGATCACCTGCTCAAGCAGGCTCAATCCGTCCCGCCAGCTTCCCTGAGCGTGCGCCGCGATGAGCGCCGCAGCACCCTCTTCGATCTCCACACCTTCCTGCTGACAGACCCAGCGCAACCGCTCCTCCACCTGGCGTGGAGTTCCCCTGTGGAAATCGAACTGCTGGCAGCGGCTGCGGATGGTAATAGGAATCTTGGACGGCTCGGTGGTCGCCAGCACGAAAATGGCGTGGGGAGGAGGTTCCTCCAGCGTTTTCAGAAAGGCATCCTTGGCATGGTCCGAGAGCTGGTGCGCCTCGTCCAGGATGACGACGCGGTAGCGGCCTTCCATCGGGCGGTATCGGACGCTCTCGCAGATGCTCTCCATCTCCGCCACTCCACGGTTGCTGGCGGCGTCCACCTCGGCCACATCCACAGCTGTTCCCTGCGTGATGGCCACGCACATCGCGCATCGGTTGCACGGAGAAGGAGTGGGACCGTCCTGGCAGTTGACCGCCTTGGCCAGAAGCCGCGCCACCGTGGTCTTACCGGTGCCGCGGGATCCGGTGAAAAGATACGCCTGTCCGATGGTGCCCCGCTGGATGGCGTTCTGAAGCGTCCGAGTGACGTGCTCCTGCCCCATCACGTCCTCGAACGTTTGAGACCGGTATTTCCTGTAAAGGGCGATGTATGGCATCAGGGATGCGTCCCCCTCCTTCCCACCCGCCGGAGGAGCCGCTCGCCGGACTTGCCGGGCCGTGGGATACGTATCGTGCACCCGGCCTCGATCCGTTCCCGCAGCAGCCTTCCGCGCGGCCAGGCTCAGGCCGGGGCGCGCCGGCGGCACACGCCTGACCTGCTTACCGCTGCTTCCTCCCGGACCTGACGGGGTTCACAGGCAGCACGTTGCACCGGGCCCGGCCATCAACGTCGGCCGACGCGGCCGCTTGCAGCAGAAAGCGGACCTCAGCACGGGGATTCCGCCCCGCATAAAGCGGTTTTCGGGTTACAGGGCACCGCTAGTTCCCCGCCTAGCACGATACATCTGTCATTGTCTCGCACTCGGCCGCAAAACCGCAACCCGGCCGGAATCAGAGACACCAGAAGGGGTAGTTCAGGTATTTTCACCGGGTTTGGCGGCGAAGAAGGGGCCGCGCATCCGATTGGCACGCGAATTGCACGTAGCCTGAGTGCGTCATCTGAGACGCGCTGCAAAGATACGGGCCAAAAAAGCGTTTCCGGGGCGTCCGGGTATGTTATAATGGCTCTGGCAAGCACTCCTGAACGGTCTTGTCAGCTTTGGCACGGAACTTGCAAGCGTATCAGGTGAGGCTGGGAGCCCCCGGCGACCAGAGAGCGGCCGACTGAGTAGTCAGATCCTGAAGCCGCTGGTTGCGGAGGACTCCGGGAATCTTCTGCCGAGTGCAGACGCGAAATCTTTTTCTTTTAGAAAGAAAGGGAGAACCGCTTCGCAGGGGAGGCTCGGTACGCTATAATGGCTGTAGCCGAGATCTCTCGAGCGAAAGGAGGAATCAAAGGACATGCGTAAACTGCTTACCGTACTTGCTGCCATCGGTGTCCTGTCCACGATGTTCGTGGGCGCCGCGGTTGCTCAGACCGACTGGACGATCCTGATCACCGTCGGTACCGGCACCAACTTCACCGGTCCTGACAACTGGAACGGCACCCGGCTCCAGATGGGCACCCGGGCCACCGCCAGTGACGGTCCTGCAAAGGATGCATTCGATGGCTTCCCTGCGTTCCAGGATGACCCGCTGAACGACAAGGCGAAGGCTGCCTGGTATCGCACGGACTGGGGCGTGGACAAAAACTTCGCCGGCCGCGACTTCAAGGCTCCGCTGCAGCCGGGTCAGGTGAAGGTGTGGACGGATCTGCTGGTCTGGGCCGATCCGAACTACCAGCCCAGCTCCATCACGGTGTTCTTCTATACCCCGCAGACCTCGCTGGCGCCAAATGCCATCGGTGGAGTGCCTGTGGGCTACCGCGTTGACCTCACGTGGGCTCCGGCCGGCTACGATGGGCCGACTTCGTGGATGCTCGGTATGGTTCCCGACACTGGCACCAACCGTCTGATCGGTTCGGTCACACTTCCGGTCATCCCGGGCGTCAAGACTGCCAATCCGATCTCCGGCGATGGCCCGCTGGCGGCCACGCAGGTGGGCGGCTACCGGCTGAACGTCGTGGTTCCTGAGCCCGGCAGCATGCTGGTTCTCGCCAGCGGCATCACCGGCCTGATGGGCCTGATCGCCCGCCGCCGCTCCGCCTGAAA
>JBBFLP010000266.1:2213-4312 GCA_037478975.1 Armatimonadota bacterium | reverse complement strand
CACCACGGGCCGGGGTGGAACTCCAGCGTCTGCCCCTTTGCTGTCTTGTGGTCCAGCACCAGCCGGCCTTCGTGATAGACGCACACAACGCCGGTCCGCAGCAGGATGACCCGCAGGCCCCTGCAATCGGCCCCGCCTGCGAACAGCCGGCCGTAGCTCGCCGGCTTGCCAGCGGCCATCGAGAGTTCTGCGGCGGCGCGGGCGATTCTGGCTGCTTCATCCATTGGACTTGCCTCCCCCGGCGCGCCGGGCGCTGAGGGGCGCTCCGGCCCGCCACACCCATAATGCGCCGCGGCCGTCAAGTCCTGATGACGCGAAAAACACGAACCGGTCAGGATCCGGTCAAATCTCCGTCAGCAAAACGGGCACTGTGCCCGTGCGAACGGGGTCAGTTCCAGTATTTCCGGTCCAGGCTGCGATACTGGATGGCCTCCGCCACGTGGGCGGCGGAGATCTCTTCCTCTCCCGCCAGGTCGGCGATGGTGCGGCTGACCTTCAGGATGCGATCATATGCGCGCGCCGAAAGGTTGAGCTGGCTGATGGCTCCGCGAAGCAGGGTGCGGACGGTCTCCGAAAACCGGCAGTATTCCCGGATCTGGCGCGACCCCATCTGAGCGTTGCAGAAGATGCCGGTCCCATCGAAACGTTTCCGCTGGATCTCGCGAGCCTTCCACACCCGCTCCCGGATGGATGCGGAGCATTCTCCCTCCGCTTTCTGCATCAGCTCATCCTGCTTCAGGCGCGGCACTTCCACGTGAATATCCAGCCGGTCTAGCAGCGGACCGGAGATCCGTTGCAGATACTGCCTGATTTGTTTCGGCGTGCAGGTGCAGGTGACGTGGGTATCGTTGAAAAAGCCGCACGGGCAGGGGTTCATCGCCGCAACCAGCATGAACCGCGCCGGGTAGGTCAGCGAGCCGGATGCGCGGCTGATGGTGACCACACCGTCCTCCAGTGGCTGGCGCAGCACCTCCAGCACGTCCCGGCGGAACTCAGGAAACTCGTCCAGAAAGAGCACCCCGTTGTGCGCCAGACTCACTTCGCCCGGCCGGGGATGCGCGCCGCCACCGGAAAGCCCCGCGTTGGATATGGTGTGGTGCGGGCTGCGGAACGGCCGGCGCGTCACCAGCGCCTCGTCCGCCCGGAGGATCCCCGCCACGGAGTAAACCTGGGTGGTCTGCAGCGCCTCATCCAGCTCCAGAGGAGGCAGGATGGTGGGCAGGCGGCGCGCCAGCATCGTCTTTCCGGAGCCGGGAGGTCCGACCATCAGCAGATTGTGCCCTCCCGCAGCCGCCACCTCCAGCGCCCGTTTGGCGATATGCTGGCTCTTGACGTCCGAGAAGTCCACGCTGTAGGAGGGCTGCTCAAGCTGGGCTTCTTGAATGGTGGCGAAGACCGGCTCCGCGGCGCAGCCTCCCTGCAGCAGGTCGAACACCTCCGAAAGACTGGCCACACCGTAAACGGGCGGCCCCTGGACGATCGCCGCCTCGCGCGCGTTCGCGGAGGGTACGATCATCCGCCCTACTGAATCGCCTCGCGCCTTCATGGCGATCGGCAGCACGCCGGCCGCGGAGCGCAGGGTCCCGTCCAGGGACAGCTCCCCGACGAACAGGCAGCCTTCCAGGAGGTCCATCTCCAGCTGACCGGTGGCCGCCAGGATCCCCACTGCGATGGGCAGGTCGAACGATGGCCCCTCCTTGCGCACGTCCGCCGGCGCCAGGTTGATGGTGATGCGTCTCTGAGGAAAATCGAAACCGGAGTTGCGTATGGCGCTGCGCACGCGCTCCCGCGACTCCTGCACCGCCGCATCCGGCAGGCCGACGATGTTGAATGCGGGCAGTCCTCCGGCGATGTCCACCTCCACGTCCACCAGATAGGCGTCCACTCCGAGCACTGCGCTGGAAGACACGCGCGCAAGCATGGGCTGTCCCTTCCCTCAGATCAAGAGGACTCGCCGCCCGCCCTCCCCGGCGGCGCGGCGGCGGCCCATTATACTGGAGATGAGAGGACTCCTGTCAAGCGCCGCTCTGCTGCTCTCCGCTGCCGCCGGGGGCCTCAGCCCGGGCCAGCACTCCGAACCGGTTGGCGATGGCCAGGGC
>JBBFLP010000266.1:0-2113 GCA_037478975.1 Armatimonadota bacterium | reverse complement strand
TATCCATCGTTGCGCACATTCCCCTGGATGCGGAACGGCCGCCCGGTCTGGTGGGCTTCCATTATGTAAGAACAGTACTCCGCGCTGCGCGCGCTCAGCTCCTTCGACTCGATGCTCAGAGGGTCCGAACCGCGGAACTTCTCTTCCAGCATCCGGCCGTAGCGGTAGTACGCGCCGGAAGCGCCGCCAAAGTCCGGCTGGTCGCAGTAAAGCTCCAGCGCCTTGCGGTTCTTCCGGAACCAGGGGACATACTCCGAAAGATGCCCCGTGCTCTCCGTCATGAAGTAGCCGAAGTGGCGGAAGACCTCCCCGCGGACCTTCTCATTGACGTAATACTCCGGCTGCTCGAACCTCTCGCGCAGCACGGGATACAGATCCTGACCGTCCTTCTCCAACTTCAGGAACCAAGCCATATGGTTGATGCCCGCGGCCAGGTAGTCTATCTCCTCCTTCGGGACGCCCACATAGCCTGCGATCAGGTCCATCGTGGTCTGGACGCCGTGGCACAGGCCCACAAACTGCAGGCCAGGCACGGTGCCGAGCGCCCAGCAACAGGCCGCCATCGGGTTGGCATAGTTGAGCATCAGCGCGCGGGGACAGAGTTCCATCATGTCGCGCGCGATATCCATCAGTACGGGGATGGTTCGCAGAGCCCGGAATACCCCGCCCGGCCCCAGAGAGTCGCCGATGCACTGGTCCACTCCGTACTTCAGCGGGATCTCGTAGTCGCACTGGAAGGCGTCCATCCCGCCCACCTGGACCATGATGACCACATAGTCCGCTCCCTCCAGAGCTCTGCGGCGGTCGGTGGTGGCCCACACGCGGGATGGCAGGCGGTTGTGGGCGATCACGTCCCTGGCGAACGCCTCCATCTTACGCAGCCGTGTCTCCGTGGGGCTCATCAGCGCGAACTCGCTGTCCTGCAGCTCCGGGGTGGCCATGATGTCCATCATCAACGTCTTGCAGAACACCACGCTGCCCGCCCCGATCATCGCGATTCTGGGCATGGTCTCCCTCTCTTCCCTCTCGCCAGCTACTCGCCGGCCCGCTCCGGCCCCAGGTTGCGGAACAGGAACAACCCTTCCTTGCCCGGAGCCACGATGTCCAGCCGCCCGTCTCCGTCAATGTCTCCGGCCCACATAAAGATGCCTGTGCCGGAATGCTCCCCCGCCTTGCCGTAATCAATGACGCACTTGGTGAAGCTCTCGCCGTTCCACTTGAAGTAGAAAAGCCCCACGATGTCCGTCTCACCCGGCTCGTTGCCGCAGTGAGCGCGGTAGCGGTTGCCGGTGAGCAGCTCGCAACAGCCGTCTCCATCCACGTCCACCCATAGCATCTCGTGATACTGTGAGAACCAGGGATCCACGGGGTGGCGCGTCCAGATGCGGCATCCGTCCGGCCCGGGCTGCTGCGTCCAGTAGTCCAGCCCGTAGCCGTGAGCCTGCCCGGCGACGATCTCCGGGAAGCCGTCCCCGTTTACGTCCTCCACAAGGATGGGCACGCTGACCGTCCCGAGATCAAACTCCGGATGGAACTTCCATTGGCCCCTGAGCGGATCTCCCTTTGGAGCCTCCCACCATCCTCCGGGTGTCACCAGCGCCAAGGTTCCGTCACCTGAGATGTCGCCGAACCCCAGTCCATGCCCTTGAGGCTCCGGGGAGATGATGAACTCCCGGAAGCGGCCCGCCGGACGTCCTGACGCATCACGCTCCAGCTTGAACACGCGCAGGGGGTTGCCGGGAGTGTTCGGGACGATCTCCAGCTCGCCATCCCCGTCCACGTCCCAGGCGCGGGTGGTCTCGATGGAACCCACCACAGCGATCTCGTGGGTCTTCCACTCGCCGCCCGCCGGGCCCGGATTCTCGCGCCAGACCAGAGTCTGGCCCCACCATCCGCCTGTCACGAAGTCTGTGTAGCCATCGCCGTTGACGTCCATCGGGATGGTGGAGAAGTCGTCGTAATACTCCCCCTCCGCGCGGACGTCGCACAGCTTATGCTTTGTCCAGTCCGGGCCGCGGTACCAGTATCCTCCGCACACAATGTCCGGGATGCCGTCGCCGTCCACATCGAAGACGCAGGCTGACTCGAACGCTTCGCTGTCTATCTTGATCTT
>JBBFLP010000265.1:0-4334 GCA_037478975.1 Armatimonadota bacterium | reverse complement strand
CTGCGGCGCTCGCGGAAGCCATCGTCCTGCTGGCGGAGGACGCGAGGCTGCGTGCTCGTCTGGCCAGCGCCGCTGCGGCGACGGCGCGCAATCGTTACACGGCCGCAGGGATGGCCGATGCGACGCTGGAAGTGTACCGCCGGATCATTCCCGGCGCTGGCGGGCGCCGGATGCGAGGGGAATAGCAAGCCGTGACCTACAATGGCCCTGTCATAGACGGCCACGCCCACCTTTACGAGCTGGACCATGCCGGGCATCTGGATGCCATCCGGGAGGCAGGTCGGGCCCGCAGCATGAACATCGTCTGCATCTTCGACGATAAGCGCGTCAACGCGAACCCGGAAGCGTGGGCGGCGAAGGCCTCCCGCCCCGGACGGTTTTATGTGTTCGCCGGGCTGGACCATTCCGCGGTGTTCTCGGGCGGGCGGGTGGATGCGCCGCCGCTGGACAGGCAGGTGGACATTCTCATCGCGGCCGGATCGGACGGCGTCAAGCTGCTGGAGTCCAAGCCCAACTACTGGCTAAAACTGGGTCTTCCTCTGGACGGGGAATACTTCCGGCCGTTCTTCGCGCGGGCAGAAGAGGCGCAGATTCCCCTGCTGTGGCACGTGGCGGATCCGGAGGAGTTCTGGGATCCTGCACGCACTCCCCGCTGGGCCGCCGAGAAAGGGTGGGGCTACGATTCCTGCTTCCCCACGAAACAGCAGCTCTACGCCGAAGCGTTCGCCGTGCTGGAACGGCACCCCCGCCTGAGAGTGATCTTCCCGCACTTTCTCTTCCTGTCGGCCGATCTGCCCCGCGCCTCCGCGTTGCTGGATCGTTTTCCTGGTATCTACCTTGACCTGGGGCCCGGGGTGGAGCTGCTGTACAACCTGTCGCGCGATCCGGCGGCCTCCCGGGATTTCTTCCTGCGCTACTCACGGCGCATCATCTACGGTACGGATTGCTATAGCTCGATGACTGTGGAGGAAGGAGGGCTGAGGGCGCAGGTCATCCGGCGCTTTCTGGAGTCCGGGGAAGAGTTCCGACTGCCGCCCGGGACCGACTTTCTGCTGGGGCCGCCAGAAGACGGCATTATTCACGGGCTGGACCTGCCGGAGGACGCCCTCGCCGCCATCTATTACGGCAACTTCGCCGCGCTGGCGGGAGACGCGCCTCGCCCACTGAACAGCGGGCACGCCGGGCGTGAGTGCAGGCGGCTTGCCCACCAGCAGTCGCTCCTGACTGGTGAGCCAGAGGATGCCACTCCGGCGATGCGCGCCGCGTTGATGCTAGAAGCAGGGCCCTGCTAAAGCTCCTTTTCCAGCACCTCCGCGATCCGGACCGCCTGCCTGCGTTCGTGGGAGGCCAGGGCCGCGCGCACCACCGCGAGAGCCTTGAGACCTGCTTGGCCGTCCACCTCCGGCGCTCCCTCGCCCCGGGCTGCGCGGGCGAACTCCTCCAGCTCCTCGCGCTGCGTATCCACCGGCTCAATCGGCACATCGTGCCGCTCGTGTGAGGTCTTGGGGCGGTACTGGAGCTGTGCGCCTCCCTCACAGTACAGGTTGCCTTCCGTGCCGTAAATGTTGATGTAGTAGACGGAGGGAGATGCGTAGTTGGAGCCAAGATATCCGGGAACTCCACCCACGAATCGCAGGATGCTCACGGTCGCGTCCTCGCCTTCTGCGGGTGTCGCGATGCGGGACATGAATGAGCAGACCTCCTCCACCTCTCCCACCAGATACTGCGCTGTGTCAGCGAAATGGATCCCCAGCTGCATCAGAGGAAGGCCGGGGCACTCGTCACGGTAGAACCTCCACTGGGCTGGCGTGAGTCCGAGTCCTCCCGAGTGCGAGAAGTTGGCCTCCACGGTCACGGGCTTCCCGACGGCTCCCTCCGCGAGCATGCGCTTCATCTTGCGGTGGCCCGGCATGCGACGGCCGTTGTGACCCACAGCGAGCGTGACCCCGGCCTGGCGGCAGGCTGAGATGATCGCCCGGGCGTCGGTGATGGTGTTTGCGATGGGTTTGTCCACGAACACGTGCTTGCCGGCTGCGGCGGCCGCCTCGGCGTTCGGACGGTGTGCGTTGTTCGGACTCACGATGACCACGCCGTCTACCGCATCCATCGCTGCCAGCTCCTCAGCGGAGCCGCACCGGACCGTGGAAAAATCGGCCGAGAAACGCTCCGCCGCCTCAGGCACGGGATCATAGCACGCCGCGATGCGCAGCTCTTCACTTCGCATTGCCGCCTGCGCCAGCTGGCGGCTGTATCCTCCGCACCCGATGAAACCCAGTCCGAATCCTTTTGCGCCCATTCTGAGGCCTCTCCCCGTGAGTCTTTCCCGGCAACGGATGTTATCCTTCCGGCGCCCGCGCGGCAAGCTGGCGGGCCGGCACACGCTTCCAGGAGGCGAGATGGAGCCGAAAAAGGAAAAATCACACGGAAGATGGGCTGGCCTGCCAGAGACTGTCAGTCCCGGTGCCTACTATGGGCACAAATATCCTGGTGGCGCTTCCCGGTGTCAGGGTGGCGTTTCCAGAGGGAGATGAACCAGATGGCAGAACTGATCTGTTACGACGGGGTGGGGTGCATTGGCGGCAACAAGATCCTGCTGAAGACGGGCGAGACCCGCCTGTTTCTCGATTTCGGGCTGAACTTCGGCATTCAGGGCCGGTTCTATCAGGAGTTTTTGCAGCCAAAAAGCGTCGCCGGATTGTTTGAGCCCATCGAAATGGGCATCCTGCCGCCTTTCCGGGGGATGTACCGCGACGATCTGGTCTCCCGGTGTGCCGATCCCTACCGCGAATGCTCGAAAGTGTGGGAGGATCCGGGAGAGATCAACGCAATATTGCTGTCGCACGCCCACGTTGACCATATGGGACTCTTGAACTATGTGCGGGAGGATATCCCGATCTTCTGCTCGCCCATGACTCTCGCCATCGCCCGTGCGTTGCAGGACACAGCCGGTGGCAGCGTTCCGGCCGAGTACTGCTACTACGTGCCGCGCCAGGACGGCGAGAACGGCAGTGGCCTGGCGACTCCCCACCAGTCAAAGCAGCCCTCTCTTACGCGGCATTATGCCGTCACCTCCGCGCCGTCGACAAAGTTGGAGACGTTCTGGGGGGGGCGTCCGGGTGAGAGATGCCACATCCCCCGGGAGCTTCGCACCGTGGAAGATGTGGCCGGGTGCCCTGTCAAGAGCTGGCCCGTGGATCATTCGCTGTACGGGGCCACCGCCTGGGCGGTCCAGACGGATACCGGCTGGGTGGTCTACACAGGCGACCTCAGGACCCACGGAAGAGCTGGAGAACTGACGTGGCGTTTCGCAAAGGAGGCGGCCGCGCTGGAACCGGTGGCGCTCATCATAGAAGGGACACGCATCAACTCTTCTCAGAAGCACACCGAACAAGACGTGAGGGATGCTTCTCTGGATCGTGTGAAAGAGTGCTCCGGCCTCGTTGTCGCGGATTTCGGTCCGCGCAACGTGGAAAGGTTGCTATCGTTCCTGGAGGTTGCCCGGCAGACCGGCCGCAGGCTTGCCATCCTTCCGAAAGACGCCTACCTGCTGCATACGATGCAGAAAGCCGCGGACAGTCATCAGAAGGTTCCCTCCCTGAATGACCCTTGCATCGTGATCTACCGGGAGCTTTCCGGAACGAACCCTTCCTGGCAGAAAGTCCTCTGGGAGGACGGCAGTCTGGCCGGCCGCATAGTCGGCCCTGCCGACATCCGCAAGCATCCTGAGGATTACATCATCTGCCTGAGCTTCTTCGATCTAAACGAACTCGCCTACCTGCGCCCGCCGGAGGGTTCCATCTGGATCTACTCCGCGTGCGAGGCGCTGAATGAGGAGATGGAAATAGACGCGGCGCGGATGCGTGCGTGGCTGGACCATTTCAAGGTCCGGCTGGTGGGCAACCTGACGAGCGAGGATCACGAGGAAGACCCGTTCCACGTCTCAGGACACGCTTCCGGCGAGGATCTGGTGAAGATTGCGGAGATAATCCACCCGCAGAAGCTCATTCCGGTCCACACCGAGCACCCGGATCTGTTCCGCCAGAAGATGCCTTTCACGGAGGTGGTGCTGCCGGAGCCGGGTAAGCCCATCTTTCTTTGAACATTGTGGCGCAGGTAATACGGGCCTGAGCGCAGAATGCCGACTTACCCGGCGATGGCCGGCCTGCCAGCTGGCCAGGGTCCGGACAGGAGGATCTCAATGACGGCTGAATGCGGATTTGCCTGCGTCTTCTTAATCGCTCTCCTGCTCTGCTGCGCGGCGGCTGGCGCCGGAATGGATCGCCCGCCTGAGAACGTCTACCGCGGAGATCTCATCGCATTCCCGGGTCCCTATG
>JBBFLP010000264.1:0-4363 GCA_037478975.1 Armatimonadota bacterium | reverse complement strand
TCGCGGCCAGCACTGTGGGAGAGGGCAGCACGTTCACCGTGGTGCTGCCGCTGGCTCAGGAAGAGACACAAGATGCCAAAGAGGGTATGGAGCCCGGAGAGGGTCACTGAAGAGATCCGTGAGCTGAGCGGTCAGGGCGTGGATCTCCGGCATGGAGCCGTGCAGCAGGAGCAGAAGCGGCTGGTCAGCGCCGCCATCCGCTATTTCGGGAGCTGGCGCGCCGCGGTCGAGGCCGCTGGACTGGATTACGACTCGCTGCGCAAGACGTCTGAGGAGCAGAGGCTCCAGAAGATCGGCAAGTGGTCTCGCGAGCGCATTCTGGAGGAGATCCGAGAACTCCAGAGCCGCGGTGAGGATCTGCGCGCTGTGATGGTGAAAAACAAGTTTCCCTCTCTGTTCTCCGCCGCCGTCAGCCCACGCTACTTCGGCAACTGGCGCAAGGCTCTGGAAGCAGCGGGGATAGATTATGATAGTTTGCTGCAGAAGTCTCCGCGCGGCCGTCCCCGCAGGACCGAGGTCTGGCATACCGGTCTCATTCTGGACATGATCCGCTCCCTCAAAGATGCCGGCGAGAGCCTGGATGCTGACCAGATCTCCCTGAGGCATCCGCGGCTGCTGCGGCTGGCAACCAGCCGGTTGGGGAGCTGGCACGCCGCTGTGGACATGGCGCTCAATCCTCCAGCCTCACGCTGAGAAAGACCCGGGCTTCTTCACGCCAGAGCCGCGCGCACGCGGTCCGCTTCTCGCTGGATCTGGATCCTGTCCTCGCGCGTCCAGCGCTCAGTGTTGCGCAGCTGCATGGTCATTCGCGGATTTCCCTGCAGCGCCCCGAAGTTGCGCATCAAGAAGTCACGGTACAGGACGGTGAAGGGACAGGCTTCCGGACCGGAAGCCCTTTCCGGGTCGTACCGGCAGGAGCGGCAGTAGTTGCTCATCCGATGGATGTACCGCCCGGAGGCGCAGTACGGCTTGGATGCCATCACGCCTCCATCCGCATACTGGGACATCCCCAGTGTGTTCGGCAGCTCCACCCATTCGATGGCATCCACGTAAACCGCCAGATACCACCGGTGCACCTTTTCCGGCGCGACGCCGTAGAGCAATGCGAACAGGCCGGTGACCATCAGGCGCTGGATGTGATGGGCGTAGCCAAATTCCAGGGTCTGGAGGATCACCTGCCGCAGGCATTGCGCATCCGTGTCCGCGGTCCAGTAGAACCGTGGCAGATCCATCCCCGCTCCGAGGGCGTTCCTTTGCAGATACTCCGGCATCAGCAGCCAGTACACGCCCCGCACGTATTCCCGCCAGCCGATGATCTGCCGGATGAAACCTTCAGCGGATGCCAGCGGGACGCATCCCTCCTGCCAGGCCCGCTCGGCCGCCCGCACCACCTCCAGCGGGGAAACCAGCTTCAGATTCAGCGATGACGACAGGCGGGAGTGATACAGAAACGGCTCGCCGCTCCACATAGCGTCCTGATACGGGCCAAAGAGCGGAAGCTGATGCGCGACGAAATGCTCCACCGCCTGACGGGACTGCTCCGGGGTGACCGGCCAGTCGAAGCGCGCAAGCGATCCCGGATGCTCCGGGAACTCGCGCTCCACCAGAGCTATGACCTGCCGCGTGAGCTCATCGGGCTGAAACGAGGCGGGCGGGGGTATCTCTCCCGGACCTTCGCGCCCGAAGCTGCGCCGGTTTTCGGCGTCCAGGTTCCAGGAGCCTCCCGCCGGCTGGCCGTCCTCCATCAAGATACCCAGCCTGCGGCGCATCTCGCGATAGAAGAACTCCATGCGCAGCTGCCTGCGCGAGGCGGCATGCTCCGCGAACTCGCCGGGTGAGCAAAGGAAATGCCGGTCCGGACGCTCCTCCAGCGGAACCCCGGCCTCCCGCGCGCCGCGCCGCAGATCCTCCCGCACACGCCACTCGCCCGGAAGCGTGACGATGGCCTTACGTGGTTGAAGCTCACTCAGCGCCTTCTTGAGCTCTTCGCCTAGCGACCCGGAGTTACCCGGAGCGTCCAGCTCAACGTAGCGAACGGTGATGTCCGAGCCGCGCAGCCTCTCGCGGAAGTGGCGCATCGCGGAGAGGAACAGGACGATGCGCGCCCTGTGGCTCCAGACATATTCGCCCTCGCCCCGGACCTCCGCCATCCAGACGGCGTCGCGGGACGCATCGAACCCGTCGAATGCGGAAGAGCCCCTGTCAAGCTGGTCGCCGAGGACGATCACAAGGTTGCGCACGGACTCATTGTAACGGCGCGCGCCGTGTATTGACAGCCCCTTTTCACCGGGCTAAAGTGTGCACAGCCCCTCTGTCTTGACCAGGAGTAGAACGCATATGGCATCCTCTCTGAAGGAAGGCGACGCCGTCCAGGTCGTGGATCGCGAGGCCACCCAGGCCGACGAGAAGAATCGCACGTTTTTCAACCATTTCCGCAATACCCGCGGCGTGCTCGAAAAGCTGTACGATGACGGGACTGCCACGGTGGTGCTGGATGCTTCCACTCTACCTGAGGAGGTCCGCAGGCGTCATGAGGAGCTGACGGAGGCTGCCCGCAAGAAATGGCTGGACGGACTGAGCTCCGAGGCGCGTGCCCGGCTGACTCCGGAAGAGCAGCAGTTCCAGATGCGCTATACCATTCTGGTCAATGTTGACGACCTGCTCCCGGCCGGGGCGGCGAAGAAGGCGGCGAAGGCGTCCACCTCCTCGAAAGTTCCGGCGGCATCAGCTCCTGCGGAGGAGAAGCCTGCAAGGAAGACGGCCACCGGCGCAAAAGCTTCCGCAGAAATCAGATCCGCCGGAGAGTCTCCCAAGACCCTGACACTGAGTGACCTGGAGAAGGCCGAAGAGGAGGCGCTCCGGAGAAGACAGGCGAAGGCCCGGGAGTAGATGAGATCGCCTGTTGCCGGCCGGCTATGGCGGCTCGGCATTGCTGCCGCTCTAAGTGGAAGTATTTGCGTCCTCGCCGGGTGCTCACGGGCTCCCCGCGATCCAGTCCAGACTGCGGGGGTGACACAGATAGACGTGTGGCATCCCTGGGGCGGCACGCAGGCTGATGCGTTCCGCGATATCGCCCGCGAGTTCGAGAAGCGCCATCCCCACATCCGCGTCCGGCTGCTGTACACGCCAAACGACCTCTCCGCCAATCAGAAGTTTTTCACGGCTGTGGCAGCGGGCATGCCGCCGGATGTCATCATGGTGGACGGCCCGCAGGTGGCTCAATGGGCCGAGCAGGGTGCGCTCTCTCCCCTGACGGAGAGGCTCCGCAATGCTGGCCTGGGCGAGAAAGATTACTTCACCCCGTGCTGGAATCAGAACTTCTATGAGGGCGAAGTCTGGGCGCTGACCTACTGTGCCGACCCGAACTTCGGGTTCGGCTGGAACAAGAAGGACTTCCGCGACGCCGGACTGGACCCGGAGCGGCCTCCGCGCACCCTGAAGGAGTTGGACGAGATGGCGCGGCGGCTGGAAAAGAGCGAGGGTGGCAAGCTCCGGCGCATCGGCATCATTCCCTGGGGACAGTTCGGCTACGCCAACTCCCTGTTCACGTGGGGCTGGGCATTCGGAGGATCGTTCTACGACCCTGAGACGCGCACCGTCACGGCCGACCATCCGCGCATCGTGCAGGCCCTGGAGTGGATGTGCTCCTATGCCCGGACCTACGACGTGAACCGCATCGGCACCCTGCAGGCCGGTTTCACCAGTCAGGAGCAGAACCCGTTCTACATCGGGAAGCTCTCGATGCAGTGCCTGCACATCTCCAGTCTGAAAGACATCGAGCTGTATGCTCCGAAGGACTTCGAGTACGGGGTCACCTTCCTGCCCGCCCCGGAGTTCGGTGAGCAGCGCAGCTCGTGGATTGGCGGGTGGTGCATGGCCATCCCGAAAGGAGCCCGGAATCCCGACGCGGCCTGGGAGTATATCCGGTGGATGACTTCCACCCCGGAGGGAACGAAGATCGTCGCGCAGAAGGCGGGCCTGCTGCCGGGATTCCGCCGGAGTGCTTATTTCGATCCCTCTGTGAAGAAGCCACCGCACTATGAAACGTTTCTGGCCATCCTGCGCGAGACCCGCCATCAGCGTCCGGTGATGCCCGCTCAGGCTTACTATATGAGCGCGCTGGGAAGAGCGGTGGACATGGCGATTCACGGTCTGATGACCCCGAAAGAGGCGCTGGAGGAGGCCCGGCGGGACACGCAGAAGGAGCTGGACAGGATCCTGGCCGGGCGGACTCCGGCCGCAGAACGCGGGAGCGGGAAGCGATGGGCGAGCGCAGGACTACACAGAGACTGAGAAGGCAGCGCCCGGCGGGTACCCTGGCGGCTCAGAAACGGCGTCTTGCCGGGGACATTGTGCGTCTCGC
>JBBFLP010000263.1:0-4368 GCA_037478975.1 Armatimonadota bacterium | reverse complement strand
CCCATCCCTGAAATCCGGTCTCTCTCAATATGGTCAATGCCCGGTGATCTCCGGTCACACAACATCCAAATTATACCACATTCTGCCGTCACAGCGCAAGCCCTGCCGGGATTTCCCGGCTGATGCTACGCAGGTGGCAGGAGCGGTGCTTCCTTGCACATACTCAGTTTTGAGGATACGGATTTCCCGGCGTCCTGTCAATCCCCGATCCCCAAATCAGGTATTTTTGCCGGGTCGTCTGCCCTCCCCGGCCGTTCGACTCAAGGCCCCCATACGGTGGTCGAGTAGCGCGGCGAAAGCCGCGCGTATCGAGACCACATGCTGCAGCGTGTGGTTTCGACTCGTCCGGCTTCGCCGGACGGCTCAACCACTGTGGGCAGCTTCAAAAAGAAAACCCTCTCCCTGAGAACGTGAGAGGGTCTGGGTGCGAACGTTCTTATCTCGTCTGGTCTGCCTCAGTGGAAGAGTTCCATCAAAGCCAACGCAAACATCAGGTGTCCCCGCTCGTCCGGGTGGTTCAGTGAGTTCGCCAGCACGGTCTCGTATGGTATCCCCTCCTTCACCAGGTGTCCCCACCGGAGGCTTGTGTCGGCCAGCGCCACGCCGTGCTTCTCCGCAAAGCGCCGGAGTCCCGCCACATAGGGACGGGGGTCATCCTCCACCCGGGGAGATGTCACACCCATCCACCGGTGCCAGACGAAGTGCGGCGTCAGGATGATCCACTCGGCCCCGATCTCCCGGAAACGCCGCAAAAGGTAGCCGTAGCGTTCCTCCACCTGGTCCGGCGTCAGATGCGCATCGTTCACGAACTCCGAGATGATCAGGTCCGGCATCGCGCCAAGAACCTTTTCCTCGAAGTTGTAGGGTGAACCGGGGGGCTCTTTCAGGAAGCTCTCCGTGTTGCGGCCTCCCCAGGCCAGCGTCTCCAGCCGGATGTCTGCTCTCGGGAACTGCTGCTTTAAGAGACCCAGAAAACGGTTCTGCCAGCGCAGGTGTTCGTCCGGCACTTCCCCGCCCGCCGTCACACTGTCCCCCCAGGCGAGGATCTTCAGCGATCCTCCCGTGTTCAGCCTCTCCCAAGTCTTCGGGAGAAGCCTCTGCGCCGGAGGGGGCCAGTGCTTCTTTTCGGGATACGCGGGCTCGATGATGCGGTAGACGCTCTCATCGGTCAGCCTTCTCTGCCCGGCCCGCACCCAGATGTTGGCCAGGACCACCTCTCCGGGGCCAGGATCAGGAGGGCGCACCGTTACCATGCCAGGCTCGCCGGGCCGGAGGAAAGGTTGCCCGCCCGCGCGCGCCACAACCACGATGGAGTCCAGCCGGTCCAGCCAGACGGAATAGTCCAGCCTTATTTCCGTGCCCTCACGGATGGCCCCGCCCTCCAGCCTCCCGACGGTGCCCCACTGCTCGTCCACCTCATAATCCGTTCCACGCCGATAGGTGTGCAGCTGTCCATCCGGGCTTCTCACCGTGAGGCTTCCCGGCACCAGATGGTCCGGGGCGGATGTCTCGAAAGTGAGGACCCCTTTGAGGCGCAGCCCTTTTGCCCATCCGGGCGCGTCGGGCTTCCAGAGGGGCAGCTTCTCCGTGTCGCTGAAGCGCAGGACAGGCGGAGGCGCCACCTTCAGAGCGACTGCATCAGGCAAGCGGATGTCCCCGTCCGGATGACGCAGCGTGCCGGCCGTCACTGTGATCTCCCAGTCGCCGGAGATCACAATCGCAGATTCCTGCCCCTGCGCTCCGTTCACGGCGCCTGAGCAGACAAGTGCCAGCGCCAGCAGCAGTCCACCAGACTTCATCGCCTCCTCTCAAGCTCATCCAGCAAACGGCTGCGCGCCCGCCGGAACTCCGTGGGATCCAGAGTGTAGTCTGTCATGGAACGCACCACGGAAGCGCAGATCCGCTCCGCGGCCTTTCTGTCCTTGAGGGCCAGCAAACGCAGCATCTCATAGTCCTCGATGCCGTCCCGCATGGCCTCCAGCCGGATGCTGGAGATCGGGCCGTATTTCCCGGGATACACAATGTGTGAGTCGCCGGGAGGCAGGTACGTCTCTCCGCTGAGGAGCGGTTCCAGGTTGCGGAAAGGATCCTCACGCCAGTGGTTCAGCCCCCAGTGCAGATAGCCGGGCAGGTCGTAGCGGAAGTTCTGCCAGTGCAGCAGCCTGACGGGCAGCAGGTGATAGTCCACCATCCGGTTCATATAGCCTGATGTGGGCGAGAGGCAGGTATAGAACCAGACCTGCTCTCCTTTCGACTTGCGCTCCTGGAAGAAATCCCAGTGTGCAGCGATCTCCTGCGGCTGGGGCACCCAGATATCCACGGAACCCGCCACCTCCCGGCACATCGTGGCGTCAATGATGCGGAACTCCGGGGCGAACTCCCGGACCATCGCGGCCAGCCGGTTGTAGCTCTCCGCATTGACGGTGATCGGCTCATCCACCAGGTGCTGCACGTAGCGGTCCAGCCAGCCGATCTGCCGCAGATGGTCCCGGAGCGCTGGCAGGAACTGGGAAAGGAACTCGCGCTGAGCTGCGCTGGTCACTTTGACCGGCTCCCAGCGCTTCAGGCTGCCGTCCGGCAGCAGCGTGGCGGGACGCGCAGCATCGAAGTCCGGCGCCTCCCATTCCGAGCGTCCTCCCAGATGCCCTCCTTCGATCAGCCCCAGTGCTCCCGCTTCGTCGAACAAGCGGATCCACCGGTCCAGACGCGAAAAGTCGAAGCTCAGGCGGCCGTTTGCGTCTTCGTGAGCCACGATGAGCGACATTAGCGGCGTGATCACCACGTTCTGCCGGTAATCGGCCATCAGACGCGCCCAGGCTTCCAGCAGTTTCCAGTGCCCCTCGCTCCACGGCTGCACTCCGGCGGCGCTGGCGATGTTCTCGACGCTGAACCAGTTGGTGATGAAAAGCGTCCGCTCTTCCGGCAACGTCACGTCCCGCACCCGCACCCGCACGGGCACCTCCGCCGGCCCGTCCGGCCCCGCGAGACGGACCGATCCACGGTATTCACCCGGCGCGCACTCCTGCGGCACGCGCACAGTCACCCAGATGCTCTGTGCCCGGCCGGGCTTGAGAGTGATGGACGCATCCTCCAGCAGCGGATCGGGGATCTCGGCGGGAGGTCTGGCAACAAGCAGGTGATCCGGCGTGTGCCCGGTGCCGCGGGTAATGGGGACATATCCGGTGAACCGCACCTGCATCGCCGGCCGTCTCCCGGAAGGCCCAGAGAGAGGCGATGCGGTGGCCCGCAGTGTACTCTCTTTGTCGCTCAGCACGACGATCTGGGCGCTCTCGCACTCTCCCCGCGCCGCCTCGATCAAGGCTTCCGCTGCAGAGTCCGGGTGTACGGGCCCTTCCGGGAGCACCTTGACCAGCGCATCCACAACCTGGACCTGCATCTTCGCCTCCAGTGCGGCGCCCATCGTGAAGGTCACCGCGGCGGCCAGCGCCGCCGCAAGTGCTGTTGACTGGAACATGGCCGTTAGCCCTCCACCGAAGAAAGCTGTTGGCCGGGAGACGTATCAAATCCTGCCGGAGCCCAACCGGCTGTGACGGCTTCGGTTGGTATGACGGCGCGGGTGCGGCTAGACTTGCTGGATATCCGCGGCGGCCCGCAGCGCCACTACCGGCAGGATGTTTCCGCCATTCTCCTCGCAACAGCTGAATCCGCAGACCACCACTTTGCTCCCTGCTGCAGGCGGGGAAACAGGTCCGCAGAGGACTTTCAGCCCTCCCGGCCGGGAGCCGTCGTCAATGACGAACCAGCCCTGCCCGGTCTCGCGGACCACCCCGGACGTGCGGATGAGGCAACCCAGATTATAGGGGCCCTGCGAACCGCTCACGCCCGGCGTGTGTGGGTTCAGGCCGCGTCCGCCCACCGCGCGGTTCAGCATGAACTTGGGCCGCACCGGCGAAGATCCCCCCTGTTCCGCCAGAGCCCAACCCATCAACACCCTCTGGCCGTTCTGTGTCTGAAGCTCGCCTTCCAGACTGACGTGCGCTCCGGCCACAAGCGAGGGCGCCGCACCGCGGTAGCGGACCCTCAGCCCGGACGTGCCCGCCGGGTTAGTCACGAAGAATGTCTGACCGTCCAGAGCGATGCTGGTCCCCGCAAACACCACCGGCCCGAGGAATAGCCGCGTCGAGTCAGCTGCCGCGAGGGCTGAGGAGACGGGCGGCCCGTTCTGCACGTTCACGGTGCGCGTGAGGGAGGTTTCGTTCAGCATCCCGTCGTAAATGATTACCTTCACTGTATGCGGCCCGGACGCCGCGCCCGCCAGAAGGCAGCATGTGCTCAGGCTCCCGTCCACGGAGCTGTCCGCCAGCACACCGTCCACATACAACTCCGCCTTGCAGAGTCCCGGGCTGG
>JBBFLP010000262.1:0-4389 GCA_037478975.1 Armatimonadota bacterium | reverse complement strand
AGGACACCAAAATGAGACGTTTCAATCCTCACCGGCCTCGAAAGGCCGGTGCAACTTGCATGGAACAGGTGGAACAGGCAATCACAAAGCAGGTTTCAATCCTCACCGGCCTCGAAAGGCCGGTGCAACTTTATCTGCGCGATGTTTCCGGGCCATCCGGTCTCGGTTTCAATCCTCACCGGCCTCGAAAGGCCGGTGCAACCCCTAAAGGGCTACGGGTTCTGGCGCGTGTACCAGGTTTCAATCCTCACCGGCCTCGAAAGGCCGGTGCAACCTCCTGGTTCCAGCCTGCGCGCACCAGCCTCACCTGTTTCAATCCTCACCGGCCTCGAAAGGCCGGTGCAACGACACTGAGGCGCTCGACCAGCGCTGCCCAGTCAATGGTTTCAATCCTCACCGGCCTCGAAAGGCCGGTGCAACGGACCCTGGAAAGCCCCCTCGGAGGGCCTTCCCAAGCTCAAATCAGGGCTTCTGGACTCCCCACCCCTATTCCTCCTCCCACCGACGATTTTTGCAGCCCATGCCTGCCCGCGTGCGGCAAAAGCCACAAAATCGTGCGCGGACCTCCTTCGTGAAACACCCTCACTCCCGATCCGCGCAGAGGCTAATGGGTCCTGAAATGAGAAAAGATATCCCACCTAGACGATCATCGGCGCATCAGGATCCACGTAACGGTCCACGCCGTAGGTCTCCACGCAGCGTTCACGTCCGCCAGGCAGGCGATAGATGCGGATGCTATCCTTCTCAGGATCAATGATCTTCAGCAACTTGGCCCGTAGCCGCTCCAATTCCCTCTCGTTCAGGCGGCATTCGAAGACAGAATACTGGACGCGCTGCCCGAAATTCACACAAGCTTTCGATGCCCTGCGCAGGCGTTTCTGGCCCGCCGCGTCTTCCGTGTTCACATCATATGAGATCAGATAGTCGTCTCGCATAGTAGCCTCTTAGCGAGGGATAAAGGGGGTATAGAACGGGATATCACCTCGCAGGCAACGAGCCAGGATCCTCGCCTGCAGATGAGGGACTACCCCTAGTGGTACGCGAGTCTTCAGCATGGGATGGGATACCTCGGTCTGCTTCCGCGTCTGGTAGGCGACCACCACCTTTTTTCGCCCATCCTCATTCAACAATACTGCGCCACCAGGCCTCTCGCGAAAGTCTTCGGGACCGATCTGCTTGCGGTTGATCAGCGTCAGCGCCAGGCGGTCTGCAAAGGGTGCGCGGAACTCCTCCATCAGGTCCAGAGCCAACGCCGGCCGCCCCGGCCGGATGGCGTGAAGAAACCCGAACTGCGGATCAAGTCCCACCCCTTCGCAGGCCGCGCGGCAATCGTTCACCAGCAAGGCATACAGGAAAGAGAGAAGAGCATTTACGCGATCCTTTGGCGGTCTGCGGCTCCGGGAGTCAAAGCGGAAGTCCGTCCGTTGCTGGGTGATAAGGGAATCGAACGCCTCGAAATATGCCGCTGATCCGTGTCCCTCGGCTCCTCGCACGGCATCGAGCGAGCGTGCTTCCTCCAGACTTTTCAGCTGACCGGCAATAGCCTCTGCCGCCCTGGAGAGGGCGGCCACCGCTTCCTTTGCCCTTTGTCCTTCCCCGGCTTCGCGGATGGCCCGGTTCAATACACCTCTGCAGTTCTGAAGCTTCCCTGCAACAATGCAACGGGCCACAGCTGCAGCGGCTGACTCGTCCCGGTGCGTCTCATACTGGGCCTTCCGGAGCAGCACATTCCCGCTTGTGGCCCCTTCCACCCGTGCCAGAAAGCGGCCGTTCACGTCCATAAACGTTACCGCCCGGCCATCCTCGGCGCACCGATGCATCAGGTAAGGGCTTACTGTCACCAAGCCGAAAGTTACGATGGCACCAAGGTGATGCAGAGGGGTCTGCTTGAGCCTCTCGTCCTTTAGATCCACCCGGACCGTGTCTCCCTCCAGGTGCACGTAGGCTCCCTGCGTGAAGACGTAAAGCGTGTTCAGCAGCTCGGTGGTCACGTCTTGGAGAGTCCTTTCCCACCCTTCGTCAATCGAGACCCTCGCCCTCGCCCGGGACGAACAGCCGGCGCTCCCCCCGGCTTTGCTGCAGATAGTCTATCAGTTCGGGTTGACAGGCCTCAATCAGCGAGCAATCCGGGCAACGCCGGTCGTTTACAGGCGGAGGCGTGCAACCGCTTGCCAGCATCTGGCGGATGCGGATGATGGTCTCTTCCGTGAATGCACGCAGTTTCTCGTCCAGCTCCACCTCCTGACGCCGGCGTGAGCCGCGATAGTAGACCGCTGCGCGCGGAATGCCAACTCCCAGCATCTCTTCCAGACACATCGCCTGTGCGCACACCTGCGCCATATCGTTCAGTTTGCCACGCCGGTAACGGCGGCCATGCTTGTATTCCACCGGTACCACACGGCCGTCCGGCCAGAACTCAACCACGTCGGCCACGCCGGAGAGTCCCAGCCGGCGGCTGTAAAGGGGCAGCGCGAACTGCACCACCACACCGGCCTCAACCTCGTGGCCGGCCTCGTGGATCTCCTCGTGCTCGCGCCGCCCCTTCAGCGTGAAGACGTTGTCCTCGAAGATGTCCTCCAGGTGGATAAGCGCGCACCGGCGTGGACAGTAGCACCAGTGCGAGATGGCGCTCACCATCACCAGTTCATCTTCAGGCCAATCGCCGTCCATCGAGTCCCTTACAGCATCTCGATGACGTCCACCCCCGCCGGAACGCGCTCCTTATGGATTTCCACCGCAAAGTCGGAGAACTTGCGCGGTGGCCTGGTCGGATCCTTCTGCCAGACGCGCACAATGGCTTGCCCGTCGTCTTCCGCGCCCCCCAGGTCCAGGAGCCGATGCGCCGGAGCGCAGCCAAGTTTGGCCTGCCGTTCCCGCTGAGCGGGATCGCTATCCGTACCGACGTGCCGGAACACCACCAGCTTGCGCGCTGACATTGTACCCTTGCTGGCGCTACGGTCGTGATCGTACATATTCATCAACGCTTCCCACAGGAGTTGCAGATCCTCCTCCGTGAAGCCCGTCCCTTCCGCCAGATGAGCGCTGATGAAGCCGTTAGCGCAATAAAGGCCATACGGGATAAGGGCTTTTCGCCCCATGGTGCGCAGCTGGTCTTCCGGCTGTTCTTTTTCCCACTTCAGGTAGTCCTCGCTGGACTTCGCTTCGCGCACGTCCTCAGCGACAGCCATCCTGGTGACGGAGGCATCGAGCGGCAGGATCGGATGCAACGAGCGTGCGAACGAAAGCTGGACCGGTCCGCGCACCTGACCCGCATTCGGGCCTGTGCTCATAACGGCCCCCAGGGCGCGCACATCGTAGAAGTTCTGACACATCCATCTGCGTGCCAGCTCCACCTTGTCCTTGCCGGCTTTAGCGCCTGGCTGAAAGCCGCCATCAGTCTTCTCGTGGGCCATCACGATGGGGCGGTTCAGGTTGGTGGCATGCTCCACGAAGATGCAATAGGGAGCCTGATTCCCGCGGGCGATCTGCACGTAGTTGCGGATCCGCCGCTTCAGCGCCACATCGGACACCAGACCGTGCATGTCCTCAGGGTCCACCCGGGGAGCGTTCCCCGCGTCGGGATCTCCATTGGGATTCCCATTCTCGCAGTCAAACAGATACAGGAACTCATAGCGATTCTTGATGATGTCAGACATTGCTCTCCTCCTTGACCGGTTCCGTCAGCGCCGCGCCGGTCCTCCCGGCGCGGTCGGCAGCAAGTTGCTGGTAGTACCCAAGCGCGAACAGGCTCTGCTCTTCGAGCTTCAAAGCTCCGGGCGGTCTGTCTCCGATGCGAGCCCAAATGTCCGCGATCTTCGACTCGAAGTAGTGCGCCAGTCCCGGATCCAGTTTGTTCAGATGGAACTGGCTGAGGCGGGCCAGACGGCCCAATACCAAGGCGGGAGTGGCGCTGGCGGCAGCGAAGAACCTCTGCACAATGCCTGCGCCGACATCCCCCAGCGCGGCATACTGAAGCCGCGCATACTCCGCCATCAGCCTCCCACAGTGATAGGCGGGAGACGGGTGGTCTTCATTCAGATAGGGTTTCACGTCAGTGTCTCCTTCCCGAACAAGAAATGCCTTTATCAGCCCGAACCGCGCGTGGTTGGCGGCCTGGTCGTCAATGATGTCACACCGCGCGCGGGCAAGCGCCTGGACCACAAGCTGCCGCGGGATCGGTCCTGCGGTCAGCGCGGAGCGCCAGAGCGCAGCCACCGCCGGGGCGGCAAGGTCATCGAGCGCCCTCACCGTAGAACCCAGCACCGCCATGAACTTGGGTGGCGGCGCCAGGCCGGTTCCGTCCCGGTTGACGATGGAGAAGTCGTCGAACCAACCATTGATGTTGCGGACAAGCTCCTCGAACTGCCCTTCCATCCAGTCCCGCACCAT
>JBBFLP010000261.1:0-4422 GCA_037478975.1 Armatimonadota bacterium | reverse complement strand
GATCCCAGATGCGAAAGGGCCACCAGCACGTCGCACTGCTCGCGCAGCGCGGGCACAAGCTTCCGTGCGGTCTCGAATGGGTCGTCGAAGGTCAGATCGCGGATGCGTCCCGGCCACTGAAGTTCCACCGTCTGCAGGGTCACCAACCCGAGGACTCCGACGCGCACCCCTCCGGCGTCCAGGATGGCATAGGGCGGCAGACTTGCCCATTGTCCGCCTTCGCGGGCTCTCACGTTGGTGCCCAGAAGCGGAAACTGCGCCTGGGCGAGTGCCCGGCGGAACACATCAGCGCCGAAATCGAACTCGTGATTCCCCGCAGTGGCGGCCGCGACGCCGGCCGCGTTCATCGCGCTGACGGTGGCGATCCCTCCCGAGAGATAGTCTTCCGGTGTGCCGTGGATAATGTCTCCCGCGTCCAGCCAGATGACGTTTGGATGCTCGGCCCGGATCTGGCGGGCCACGGTGGCCGCTCTGGCCAGTCCGCCGTTCTCATCGGGCGGCAACACCCGGCCGTGCAGGTCGTTGGTGTGGATGAGCGTGACCAGGGTGTAGCGGGAGCCCTGCGCCTCCACACGCACGGAGCTCCAGACGGCGGAAGCGCAGGCGAGAAGCAGGGCGAAGATCCGCATCAGGCGCGAAATCCTTTCCGCGAAGTATTCCCGCGTCCCGGAGCCGACCCTTTCGATAAGCCCGGATCCGTGACGCGGCAAGGCCGCTGACGTACTGGACCGCTCAGTATTCGGAGGTCACGAAGCGGTCCATCTGATGGCAGAACGGAAAGTCCCAGTGCGCGTATTTCAGGGTTCCCCGGGAGTCCGTCCACTCCGGGCTGTATGGCTTCACGTTGCTGACCAGCCGCCCGTCCGCCATGACCATCAGCATGACCCACTCGTTCTGACGATTCGCGTTGCGCTCGTAGTGGTGACGGCTATGGCGGTCGCTCACGATGTAGAAGCTGGAGGGGTGAGTGCAGGAATCCATCTTCTTCGTGCGCACGGGCTGACCGTCGGACAGATTCATGCGATCGTTGAAGCGGTAGTCGATCTCGTACCGGGTGCCCGACGAATCAAAACAGAGGTTGCAAACCGGACCGGGGCACAGCCAGATCTGGTCGTTCTTGACATAGTTGTTGATGTCGAGATAGACGCCGCTGGTTGCGCGCTGATACCAGTTGTACTGCCCCGTGTTCGCCCAGTTCTCGACACCGCTCAGGCTAACGCGGCACAGACGCGGCACCCGGCCGTTGTTGTCGTTGCAATACATGAAGAACGCCTTGGCAAGCTGCTGCAGGTTGTTACCGCACTGTGTCTTCAGCCCCATCTTCTTCACATGCGCGAAGACCGGGAAAAGAATGGCCGCCAGAATGGCGATGATGGCGATCACCACCAGCAGCTCGATGAGCGTGAAGCCCCGGCGGGGTTTCGTAAACAGCGCATTTGCCATTGCAGGACCTCCTTGCGCTTCAGCCACCCGACCTCTTGAAACCGGTTACATCCCACCCGATTTTACACCTTCCCGGCGTCGCCTGTCAGCCGGACAGAGGGCGGATATCGGAACTTGAACGAATCTTAAGCCGCCGTTGAATCTTCCCGGAGATGGAAACCGGCATGCTGATCCCTTCTACCGCCACCACGGAACCGGCGGAGGGGACTGCCAGCCCGGGGACTGACGAGATGTCCACCCGCACGCCGGTGAAGCCGGACCCGTCCTGAAGGCCACTGCCGTCGTCCACGTATATGAAGTGCGGAGGCGAGGTGTAGGTTACCCGTCCCCACGTTCCCACCAGCAGACCGAGGTTGCTGAGCCCCGATGCTCTGTATACACCCTGAGCGAACTCCCCGAAGCCGCCGCCTCCCACGTCGCGCCCGCGCATCAGGAGTGGCTGCGGCGCTGCTCCAGCCCCGAGGGTTTCCATCGTGGAGATCGCCAGGATCCGTTCCAGGTTCAGCGTGCGGAGTGTCCCCGTCAACCGCACTCGTGTGCCCACCGGAGGCGCGGCCAGTCCGGTGACCCGCATCCCGGCCGAGCGGTCTTCGTCCTGGACGTAGAACCCGTCGCTGAATACGGCGGACACCACCTGACCTTCAAGTGCGACGGATGTACCGTCCGGCAGCAGCTTCACGCTGCCCACGCCGGGCCGGCTGCCGGAAGGTCCCGCCCAGACCACAACAGGGGTGCTGGAACCTTTCATCCTATTGCTGGACGCATCCGTCGCCACCGCCGTCAGGACACGGAAACCCGGGAACTGCGCCTGCGGATCCCACAGGAACTCGTAGGGAGGCACTGTGTCCGTCCAGATCCTGACGCCGTCCGCGTAGAACTCCACCTGCAGGATCCCCGAAGAGTCGGATGCCTGAGCGGACACCATCACCGGACCGGTTGCCTCGATGCCAGGCGCAGGTTGCTGCAAGGTCACGGCGGGAGGCGTGAGATCCACCGGATGCACCTCCACCGTGGCGTAGACGGCGCGATGATCGCTCCCGAAGTGGGGACTGCGGCGGGGGCCGTCCACAAAGCCACCTGGCTGTTTCACCCCTGAGTCGCGGTCCCACCAGACGTAGTCCAGCCGTCTGCCCGCGATATCCAGCAGGACGCCCAGAAACGAGCTGTGCGTCTTCTGTGTGGAGGGGTCGGAGAAGTCCGCGTTCATCTCCTGCCAAGTGGCGGTTCCTACCCCGCTGTTCAGGTCCGTGGCGATGATCCGTGCTGTGCCCGGATACTGGCTCATTCCGGGCGAGCCTGGCACGCCATTCAGGATCCAGTCTTTCAGAGCGGCAGCCTGAGCGCGGCGGATTTCCTCCGTCACCGTTTGCCCGTTCAAGACCGCGCCGTCCCACACCAGCTTGCCCGTGAACAGGCCGAATGCTTCTTCGGTGTTCCGGTTGCGGAACAGCCGGCCCACGAACTTGATGACGTACCCGTTGTCCAGCTGTTCCAGCGTCCGCTCGCCCAGATACCATTGCGGGAGATACTCCACCAGGTCCGGGCGCCAGAACATCCCGATGCCGCTGGTCCCGTTGACCCCCTGTGCAGTGCGCGCGCTTTGCCACACTACACCGGTGGTCTGCTGCAGGAATCCCTGCAGCGTCGTGCGGTCCGTCTCGCTCATCAGCTCCTGAACACCGATGACTGCGATGGGAGGATATGCCGATCCGGGCGGGTTCACCGTGGCCACCCATTCGGCGAAGCGGCGGGCCGTGTCGTAGGTGATCTGACTCTGATCCTGTTCGGTCCACCGCCCACCGTTGTAAAGGTTGGCCTGGCAGACGGTGACCACACCCGCGCTGGCTACGGAAGTAACCAGCGTTCCTGGAACGATCAGTGCCAGCAGGAGCAGTGCGGCATTCAATGCTCAGCCACCCCCGGATGGCTGGAAAACGGGCTGCCTCCAGCCGGGGAGGCAGCCCTGTGGGCCGTCGCTTTCAGCCAGTCAGGATCGCCGGCGCACAGTGGCGGCGAGTCCGCTGAGCCCGGCTGCCAGTGTCAGCAGACTGGCCGGTTCAGGGATCACGGTGACCTTCAGGTCGTCGGCCACCGCGTAGTTCCACCAGGCCGGCTGCCCGGAGATGCTCAGGAAGCCGCGATAGAAGTAGACCTGCTCGGGAATGGCCGGCGTCGTGGAGAAAGTCGGGATGTTCTCCGCTACCAGATCGCCATTCACCCACAGGGAATACACCTTCGCGTCAATGTCCACGTCCGCGCGGAACCGGTATGCCGTCGCGGCCTGGAATGTGGAGTAGGTGGTCCATCCCGGTCCGGCCTGATAGTACTGAATGAATCCGTTGTTGAACCCGAAGGCTGCGCTCCGCCCGGTCCCCGCGGCGGTCTGCAGAGTTACCCACCACTGGGCGTTGTTGACGGCGGCCTTGGCCATGGTGACCTCGATGCGCATCAGCGGACCGGCTCCGCTGATGGGAAGGCGTCCCAGCCGGCCGGCATTCCCCGTCACCAGAAGCGACTGCTGGCCGCTGATGACGAAGTCGGGAAGCGCTGTGACTGTGAAGTTGGTGCTGTCCGTGATCCAGCCTTGCTGTCCGGTGATATCTCCGGTGATGTATTCCGGGGGCTCGAAGCCTGTGTCCACCAGTACCTGAGCCGTTCCCGGAACGGCGAAAAGCATCACGGCCAGCAGCGCGATTACGAGTCTCATCTGATCTTTTCTCCTTTCATTTCCCGGGCGTGCCAGATGGTCTCCGCCCCATTGCTGCCGGTCTCTCCAGTCAACTGTAAGCCCCCCGCGCGATTCTGTCAAGACACCGTGGCCGCTTTCCCTCTTAGGCTGCCACCTGCGCGGGAAGCATAGTGAAAAAAGTGCAAAAAAGTTTCCGCACCCTCTTGCGCGACAGACCGTGGTCCGATATTATGGTTGGTGAAAGCTTCCCACCCTCCTTTCACCTCCCCGGTGGACCCTGAAAGTCCACC
>JBBFLP010000260.1:0-4424 GCA_037478975.1 Armatimonadota bacterium | reverse complement strand
CGCCGGGCACGCCCAACAATCCGTTCGGCGCGCATCTCATCATAGACAACCTGGACGAACGCGGGCGCAACCAGCTGAGCTGGGCGCGGCACCTGGTGGGGCGCCACGGCTATATCAAAACGTTCTTCTTCAACATTGACCGGAACACGAAGGGGGCTCCGCAGGGGTGGCGGGACTTCGTGCGCGAGTGCTACCGTCTGGAGTTGATCCCGGTGGTGCGTCTGGGCGGCGTCATGAAGGACGGCGTCTGGCAGAAGCCCTACCGCGATCCGGATGGCAGCTACCGCACAATGGCCGAAGTGTTCAAGAAAGTGGTGGCGGATCTGCCGCGCTCCGACGTCTATCCCCTCTACGTGGAGATCTGGAACGAACCGAACCTGGACATCGAGTGGAGCGGCAAAGCGAATCTGGCGGAGTATGCCCAGTTTTTCGTGGAGGTCTCGGATGCCATCCGGTCGCTGGGAGACCGGCGCATCAAGATCCTGAACGGCGCTTTCGCACTCTCGCCGGAGGCCACCGAAGCCTGCATCAAGGCGCACCCCCGCTTCATTGACGCTTTCGACGTATGGGGCTCGCACCCGTACCCCCAGAACCACCCGCCGGAGTACAACAACATTGACGGCACGGCCAAACACCCGGAGGCCACCCTGGATGCCTTCCTGCTGGAGACGCGGGTGCTCGAAAAGTATGGCCGCAAAGATGTGAAGGTGATGATCCTGGAGACGGGATACCCGCTCGGGAACGGGGTGTACGAGGCGGAGGGCTTCCCGCCGATTGACGAATACAACCGCGCGGACTATATGATGCGCGCGTTCCGCGACCTGTATCCTCGCTTTCCGCAGTTGATCGCGGTGTTCCCGTTCCTGTTCAGCGATCCCGGCTGGACGGCGTTCAACTGGGTGCCGGTGGACAGCGGAACGGACGAAAAGGGGCTTCCCACCCGTCCCACCCCGATGTATGAGGCCGTGCGCGCTCTGGCGAAGCCGACGGACACCACGGGGGCCATATCCGGCACCGTCCGGGATTCCCGTTATCAGACCCGACTTGCAGGTGTCCGGGTGACGTGTGTGGAGACCGGAGCGGTCACCCAGACCGATCCAATGGGGAACTTCTTTTTCCCTGCCCTGAGACCGGGCCGCTACACCGTTCGCGTGGAAACGGAGGGCTTCGCTCCGGCTACCGCGGGCTATGACGTGCCGATGGGGCAAAACACCGTGGCGGACGCTTCGCTGGAGCCGCTCCAAGTGGGAGCCGTCACGGGAACCGTTGTGGATGGGATGACCGGTCAGCCGCTCAGGGGCGTCACCGTGACGCTGACTCCGGGCGAAGCCCGCGCCGAGACGGACTCCCGCGGGGCGTTCCGGTTGCAGGACCTGCCGCCCATCACCTACACGGCGGCCGCGAGGCGGGAGGGGTTCACCTCGCACGAACTGGAGGGGCTGCGGATTCCTCCAGGCGGCGAGACGGCTGTTGAGATGAAGATCTCGCCGGACCGTGCACCCGCCGCAGAGAATCTGGCCGGCAACGCGGGGTTCGAACGGGTGGCCGACGAAAGCCGCCGCCCGTGGCTCCCGCTGAGATGGGAGCCTCTGGAAGGCGGAGCGGTGGAGGTGACCGCCACCGAATCGCGCAGCGGTCAGAGAAGCCTGATGATCTCGCCAGCTGGAGGGACGTCAGGGTACCGGCAGATCACGCACTATTCCACCGCGCAGCCGGGCAAGCGCTACCGGGCGGGAGTATGGATCCGCACCAAGGGACTTCAGGCCGGACAGGATGAGGGCGCCTGGATGAGCCTGGCGTTCACCGACAACGCGGGGGTCTTCCTTGAGGAGTTCCCGATGACCGCGCGCGTAAAGGGTGACAGCACCTGGCAGTTCTTTCAGATGGAGGGCGTGGCTCCTCAGGGGTCGGAGCGCGTCTCGCTGAACCTGCGCGCCTCGGGAACGGCTGGCGCGGCATTCTTCGACGACGCCTTTCTTAGCGTGGTGGATTGAACGGACCTTCAGCGCGGCCGCCCCTCCGGGCGGCCGCGCGTTTCCTTTGGATGTCCTGTCCTTCCGCGGTACCCGCGAGCTACGCCGGTTGAGCCGTGTGGCTGCGCCAGACGAGTCGAGGCCAGACGGGGCAGGTATGTTTCGTCTCGACACGCGACCCTGCCGCGAAGCTACTCGGCCAGCGTAAAAGCGCAGGGTTGGCGCGGCTTGCCGCCTCAGCGGGGTTCGTCGGCTGCGGCGCGGCGGAGGCGGCGGGCCAGCATCTGGGCGAAGACGGCCGCTTCCTCCACCCGCAGCAGCCTGCAGAACAGCAGATAGACCACCATCCCCGTGACAAGCGCGGGAAGAAGCTCCGCCGCGGCCGCCGCCTTCACCCCCAGTGTCCCGCTGCCCGTCTCGATGTGCCGCGCCCACGCCGAGACGGCCGCCGCCGCGGCGGCCGCGGCGCCGGTGGCTCCCAGGATGCGAAGCGTGGAGACGATGATCCGCCGGACCCCGATGCCGTTCACCCGCTTCGAAAGGACCGCAGACATCACCATCAGATGCACGGTGGCCATAATCGAGGTGGCAAGCGCGAGCCCGCCGTGTCCCAGCGGACGCATCAGGAGATAGTTCAGCGGGACGAACAGGAAGGTCATCGCCGTGCCGATCACGACCGGCGTCACCGTGTCCTGCAGAGCGTAGAACCCACGCGCCACGATGGCCTGGCCGGCCCACGCGAACACTCCGATGGAGTAATACACCAGCGCAACGGCCGCATACCCCGTGTCGCGTTCAGTGAAGGCTCCTGCCTGAAGGAAGAGCTTTACCATCGGGACCGCGAGCACCATCATCAACACCGACGAAGGGATTGTGGCGAAGAACACGCTTCGCAGCCCGAAGCTTAGCGTCTCGCGGTATTCTTTCCAGTCCTTCCGCGCCGCAAGCGCTGACAGCGTCGGCAGAGCAGCGATGCCCGCCGCCTGTCCGAACACCCCCAGAGGGACCTGCATCAGGCGGTTCGCATAGTTCAGCGCGCTCATGGAGCCCTCAGCCAGGAAGCGCGCGAACCACTTGTTCACCATCACATCTATCTGCGGCAGAGACAATCCCAGAAGCACGGGAAGCATCAGGAGGAACACCCTCCGGACGCCGGGATGGCGCAGGTCCACCTTCAGGCGGTATCCAATGCCCAGCCGGGCGCTATACCAGAGCTGCAAAGCGAAGTTGCCGAAAAACGCTCCCGCCAGCGCCCCCCAGGCCAGCCCGAAGATGCCCATAGTCCCCGCCAGCCAGACCGCTCCGGTGATGATCCCCAGATTGTAGATAATCGGACCGAGCGCGGGCACCAGGAAGCGGTTCCGGGCATACAGGGTGCCCATGGTGAGTCCGCCCATGAAGAAGAAAAACTGGGCGGGAAGCAGGATCCGCGTCAGCTTTGCCGTTGTGTCAAGCTGACCGGCGGTGAAGTCCCGCGGGGCGAAGAAGGGCACAATGCCTGGCGCCAGCAGGAATGCCACCACCACGAGCGCGCCTACCACCAGCGCCATCAGATTCAGCACGGAGCTGTAGACATCCCATGCGTCGTCCTCGCGATTGGTGGCCAGGTATTCTGTGAAGACGGGGATGAACGCGCTGGATAGGGCGCCTCCCGCAACCATGAAATAGAGGAGGTCGGGCAGCAGGAATGCGGCGTTGTAAGCGTCGGTGAGGGCCCCCTGTCCGAAGCGGGCGGCGATGGCCGATTCCCTCACCAGTCCCAGGACACGGCTGAGGAAGATCGCGACCACCATCACGCCGGCCGCTCTGGCGTAGGAACCCCTGCTCATACAGGGGACTATACGCGCGGGACTCCCGCGTCGTCAACGTCGAAGCGTCATCCCGTCAGGCAGCCAGATCGCGGGACTCTTCGGAGGCCTCCGCGGCAGGCAGCGTGAAGCCGAAGACCGATCCTTTTCCCACGGCGCTCTCAACAAACACCTGTCCGCCGTGCAGATCCACGATCCGCTTCACGATGGCCAGCCCGAGCCCTGTCCCGCCGGAACGGCCCTCGCCGGGAGGCTCCACCTTGTAGAATTTCTCGAAGAGATGCCCCTGCTTTTCCGGAGGGATGCCCGGTCCCTCATCCCGCACCTCGATGACCACGCGGGAATCTTCACGCCGGGCAGCCAGCACCACCCTCCCGCCGGGAGGGCTGTACCGAATCGCGTTGTCGAGCAGGCAGGTAACGGCCTGACGGATGCGCGTGGAATCGCAGACCATTGGCGTGGGTTCCGTCTGCTCCACAATCACATCCACGTCGGGACGCCGCGCGCCGCAAGCTTCCCGGGAATCCGACGCCACTTCGTCCAGTATGCAGCCCGCACAGCAGGTCTCCATCTTGAGATTGAGGTTCTCCGAATCCAGCTTGCCCATCTCGATGACATCGTTGATGAGCTCCAGCAGGCGCCT
>JBBFLP010000259.1:0-4469 GCA_037478975.1 Armatimonadota bacterium | reverse complement strand
TTCAGGGCGGCGCGATATGCGGCCGCGGCCTCTTCCGAGACTGCTCCGTTTTCGGACTGAGAGAGACCGAACGACTGGAAGGAGTCCTTGTCGTATCCGATGAGCGAGGAGCCCATCCCCATCCCACCTACGTCGGAGAGTCCCGATATTTTGGGATGGGTGCGAGCCGGTTCGACGGTCTGGCCGGTGGCGAGGCAGATCATCTGGCTTCCCGTTCCCTGCCTGGTCAGCGTGCGGCGGAACGTCTGCCACCAGGCGTGCCAGGAGCAGTCCTCAACCGGGAAGGCCCCATCCACCCGGATGGTTATCTTGTCCGTCGGGCTTGCCTTTTTGCCCGAGAGCCCAGCCTGGATTTGCGCCAGAACGGCATCATCCGCCAGGCTGTCCGCCACCGGCTTCAGGCAGGGCGTAACGCTTGAGGCATCACGCAGCAGCCGCACGAAATACTCGTGCTTTGCTTCGATATCGCGGATGACTTTCTCGGGTGTCCCGCTCTTCGGCCAGTTGGCCACCACCTGACAGGTATCAACCAGGAAATGGCTCCGGGTCTCGCTTCCTGATGTCAGCTCAGGCTGGGTAAGGTCCGGGCATTTCGCGAACTTCTGCCCCGGATTGCCTTTGCCGGCAGGGTTCCCGAGGGGCAGCACTCCCAGGAAGCGGCCGCCCGCGTCGAAGTCCAGAGCCCATCGGACGTCCTTCGGCGCGAATCCTGGCTGAGTAATGAGTTCCTCGCTGTGCGCGTACTTCACCAGAAGGTCAAGCATGGCTTCCCTCCTTCGGCGGTTTGAGCACCCGGTCCGACTCGAACGGTGGCACCTCCAGCACTCCGTCTTTCACCTCCGCCTCAAACAGCGTGATGTACGGGCGGTCAGTAGACTCCCCCGGCCGCGAGAGGTCGAACACGTCGTAGAGCATCCATCCGATGCGCGCATCCACTTCCGCTGGAGGTGGCCCGGTCTCCCCGTGATCCAGAAGACGGAAGAAAGCCGGGAACTCCCTGCAGCCCAGATAGGGCTGATAGAAGCACTTCCCGCTTCCTGCAATGCGCCGGAACTTCGCCTCCATCTCCACAATACGGTCTTCGAAGCCCGGCCAGGGCCGCACTTCGGCGTGGATGCGGTAGCGGACGTTCTTCAGCGCCATGGTCTGGCGCTGTGTGTTCGCCTCCTCTCCGGCTCCGGCCAGAATGGTCTGCGGTGGCGCGCTTCCGCTCATCCACTGTCTGATGGTGCGGTCGGTAGGCGCCTTGCATTTGACCTCGTTCCGTCTCAAAGCAATGAACCGTGGCGGCTCAAGCATCTCGATCTGCACAATCTGCCAGCGGTATTCATGCCGGTTGACGCAGATGGCATCGAAGATGCCACGGGCTGCCGATGGCGTGATGACGGGGTAGCTGAACCGCTCCACCTTCAACTCAGGACGGGTGAAGCAGGCCAGCGCCCCCCAGACTTCAATGGTCTGACGCGATGGCGTCATCGTGCACCTCCTTTCAGGCGATCAGGACCTGCGACTCGGCCGGCACCACCAGGCCGAGATCGGTCTCCCGGTCGTAATGGTCCGGTTCCAGATAGATGAACCACTCGCTGGAATCACCTCCCTTCACAACAGGCACCGGCTTTAGATACCGCAGGATGGGATCGCGTGGCCGGGGCCTGAATATGGAAACCGAATGTGGTCTGGCCCTCCGCAACCATGTAGCGGTCAGGCCGGTCTTTTCCACCTCTGTGCAGAGTCTGTCGAACTCCTCCAGGTCATAGGGGACCAGCACATTGATGGCGTCATCCGCTATCAGGCGGAATTCTCTAGCCACGGTCTCGAAATCCTGCCGTTTGATCGCTTCCTGCAGATCGGGGCAATGAGACTCGGGGCGGGAGAGATCGTAGAGCTCTCTAAAATAGCGCCGGAAAAGCTCCGGGTTATTCAGATCCAGACCGTCAGAGCCCAGTCTGTTCAGCAGTGTCTCGGTTACTGCTGCCGCCTGCTGGTAGCCTCCAGGTGGGTAAGCATTGTCCTCAGGCCGGAAGACTTCCACTATACCGCCATCCCCAAGCAGTCCGTTACGGTTGCAGCGGCCCGCTGCCTGGGCAATGGATTCCATCGGTCCCATGGCTCGAAAAACAACCGGGAAATCCAGATCCACGCCGGCTTCCACGCACTGCGTGGAGACCAGACGGCATTCGGCTCTGCCGTTTTCCAGAGCCTGCTGCACCTCCCCGAGCACCTTCTGCCGGTGGGCAGGGCACAGATTAGTGGAAAGATGGCGGGCGTCTGCCGCCCCTGCTTCCCGCAAACGGCACACGAGCTCACAGGCGTGACGCTTCAGATTGACAACACACAGCACCCGGGGATGCGCCTTGAGCCTCTCGGCCAACTCATCCCACCCGATCGCCCCCTGCCCCGGCCACCGGACGGTGGTACGCCGCAGACGGTTGAACAGATCCAACCGGGAAGGGGTGATCTCGACCGGTTGCCACCCACAGTTGCGGTCTTCCTGGACCGCTGAAGCCAGGGCCTCAAAAGCTGGTTGAGTGGCGGTGGCCAGAACAATGCTGGTGTTGTATCCCGCCGTCAATCTGGAAAGCGCCTTCAGGCTTGGAATGGTCAGCGAGACCGGCAGGGTCTGAACTTCATCGAACAGAACAACGCTGGAAGCGATGCGATGGAGTTTCCGGCAGGCTCCCGGTCGGTTGGAGAATAGAGACTCCAGGAACTGGACACTCGTGGTGATGATCACGGGAGCGTCCCAGTTCTCTGCAAGGAGCCGTTCGCAGCGGATCTTCTCGTCCACGGAGTCGGTCTCCTGCGTGTCCGCGGCGCGCGTTCCCGTCAGGCTATGGTGTTCAATGATATAGCCGTGGCCGAAAACCGGCTCCAGGATGCGCCGGTACACCTGCGCGGTCTGGTCAATGATGCTCAGATAGGGCAACACGAAGATAAGCCTTCTGGACCCGGTGCGGATGGCAAGCTTCAAAGCAAAAGCCAGCATCGCCAGGGTCTTGCCAGATCCTGTCGGGGCCGTAAGAGTAAACACTCCGGCCGACGGAGCCTGATCGGCTGCTTCCAGACAGGCTCTCATTAGCTCCTCGCGGGCGCTTAGCACCGCCGCATCGGCATTGGTGTTGCTTTGCAGCTGCTGCACGTGCCGCAGGACTTCATCCAACGCTCGTTCGGGCTGCAGGTCAGGTGCGTGTGGCCGTGCCTGACCACACTTGAAATGGCGCTCGGTGTCCAGGAAGTCAGCGTCTACCAGGGCCGAAAAGAGCATCCGCACGTCCAGCATTGCGGAGACTGTCTGCTGGATAGAGCTGCCATAAATCGAAGGCGGTGAAGAAGGCGGCAGCAAGCCGGCCGCTGTGAGGCACTCCAGCATCGCCATCGTATCGGAGACAGACAGATGAGGCCCGTCCGGGTGGGTCTGTTCCCATTTTGTGGGGTCCAAACGGATCAGTGCATCCTTGCTGATCTCTTTCAGCCCCTGGTGGTGTCCCTGCACGGCTACGGCCGCGGCAACATTGCGGAAGCGCTGCAGGGCCGCCCACGCGCCAGGTGACCAGTGATCCACCGCGGCGCTCTGTCTCTTCAGGCGCCGCTGAAACGCCTCGCCGAGCTTACCTGCATCGTGAAGGGCTGCTACGAGACGCGCCTCTTCTCCGGCCCCGAAAACGCCGGCAAACTTCGCCGCTAGATCCGCAACGCCTTCGAGGTGATCCTTGAGCGGCTGGGCGTGGCCACAAGGATTCTGGCTATGTGCAAGACACTCCTGGAAATCTCTCAGCTCGGATCCCAATTGAAAAACCTCCTTGTGGGAATGTACGCTACGATGGCTGCTACTTCCTGCCTGGCGGTGGCGCGGCAGGCCGCTGCTTTTCGCGAACTTCTACATAGAATAACCCTGTCGGGTGTCAGATACTGTCAGCCAAGCGGAATAGTTGGTCGCCGTTGTACACGTAGGATCTGTGGGCGTGGAAGGTGGGCGGAAGGTTACGCTATTCGGGGAGAGGAAGAGGAAGGCGGCATTCCTTCAGGGAAATTGCTTCACTGCCTGGCAGGCCCGCCAAGCGATATGTCAACATCATCACCAGCCACGAGACGCTAAGCAGGACGAACGCCTAGTCGAGAGGGGAGTGGCCCGCTTTTGACTGCTCCCAGATTCCAGCTGTTCTCAACAGCCTTGGTTGAAAGCAACTGCGGGATATCGAACGTAAGGGGCCCTTTCCCCGGCCATTCCTGCTCTTTGCGGCAGACTCAAGCTTCCTGATGCGGTGACAGGAGGAAAGGTGAGATCCAAGCGGAAGTGAGGATGCTACTCCTGGGAAATGGATTGCATTTTGAATCCTGCGGCGTAGTGGAGACAGCCAAGATCTTGAACGATTGTGTTACACGTCTGAGAGAGGCTTTCGACAGAAAGGATGGCTCGCCGGGATGATTCGCCAGGAAAAACCGGAGCTTTCGGAATCTGTAGGTATCTA